>NZ_JBFBJY010000113.1:0-18072 GCF_040702125.1 Kitasatospora sp. NPDC085895
CGCCCGGTCACATTCCGAACCCGGAAGCTAAGCCTCGGAGCGCCGATGGTACTGCAGGGGGGACCCTGTGGGAGAGTAGGACGCCGCCGAACAATCATTGAAAGAGAAGCCCCCTCCCCTTTGGGAGGGGGCTTCTCTGCGTTAACCTTCGCCAATGCAGAACCTGACGCTCACCTGGCAGGCCTCGGCCGGCGCATCCGCCGCGCTGTACGCCACGGCCTTCGCTGCCGGGCGGGCCCGTCGTACGACGTCGGCCGCCCTGCTGAGAGAGGCCGGCACGCTCCTCGCACTGTTCACGCTGTGGCAGGTGGTCGGCCACCTGTCGGTGATGAGCACCGACCACGCGCTGGACCGGGCGGAGTGGATCCACCGCACCGAACTGGCCTTCGGGCTGCCCGACGAGGTGTCCTGGCAGCGGGCGGTGACGCCGCACCCGTGGCTCGTCCAGGGGGCGAACTACTACTACGCCACGATGCACTTCGGGGTGATGCTCGTCCTGCTGCTGTGGCTGTTCCTGAAGCACCGGGAGAACTACGCCTGGGTGCGGACGACGGTGGTGGCGACCACCGCGGCCTGCCTGCTCATCCAGTTCATTCCGGTGGCGCCGCCGCGGATGCTGCCGGGGAACGGCTTCGTGGACCTGGCGGTGCAGTACGGGCAGTCGGTGTACGGCGGTGCGGTGGCCGGCGTGGTGCCGGACCAGTTGTCGGCGATGCCCTCGGTGCACGTCGCCTGGTGCGTGATCGTGGCGGTGGCCGTCGTCGTGGTCGGGCGGAGCCGCTGGCGCTGGCTCGTGGTGCTGCACCCGGTGCTGACCGTGGTGGTGGTCGTGGTGACCGCCAACCACTTCTGGGCGGACGGGCTGGTCGCGGTCGCCCTACTGCTGGTGGTCTACCTGGTGCAGCACGCCACGGCCGGCTGGCGGGGCCAGACCGGAGTGCCGGGCGTGGTGCAGGTCCGGCCGGAGGACGACCTCCGGGAGGCGGAGCAGCGCAGCCCCGCCGTCCGCTGAGAGGCGGAGCAGGCGGGGCTGCGGGACGGGATCGCGGTACCGCGGTGACCGCGGGAACGGCTCCGGACACGGCGGTGGGCCGGGCCCCGTGGGGGAGAGGTCCGGCCCACCCGTTCTCGGGGGGTTACTTGACCGGCAGTGCCGCGCGACCCCAGCCGCTGTTGGTCAGCGACGCGGTCGCCCAGTACCAGGACGCGAGGCCGGAGACCGCGGCGACCCAGCCGGCGAGCTTGCCGAGGCCGGAGCTGTCGCCGAACGCGGCGACCGCGCCCAGCAGCAGGGAGACCGTGAGCAGGCCGTAGACGGCGCGTCCCAGCCATCCGCCGCTGTTCCAGCCGGCGAGGGTGAGGGTGAGCGCCAGCAGCGCCCAGAGCAGCAGGAAGAGCCCCGCGGCGTTCTTGCCGGCACCCTCCGCGGTCGACCAGGTCGCCCAGAAGGCGCCGAGGCCGGTGAACGCGGTGCCGGTGAAGCCCTCACCGACGTGGAGCTGCCACAGGCCCGCGACGAACAGCGCGATGCCGCCGACCAGGTGGGTGAGCGAGACGGCGTCCTTGACCCCGGCACCGCTGAGGGCGCCGGTGGAGAGCAGGCCGTATGCCAGAAGGGTCAGTCCGAGGGCCAGGTATCCGAGGGGACCCGCGTCGGCTCCTGCGGGTCGGGCGTCCGCCCCGGTAGCGACATTGCTCACCGGAGGCTCCTTTCACTGCGTGCCGGGATGGCGGCGTGTTCTGTGGGGGGCGCACCGCGGCATGGGGGAGTGCGGTGCGTGACGGTGCACGGAGGTGCACGAGGACGTGCGGTGCGTGCACGGAGAGGTGCGTGAGGTGCTGCGCGATGCCGGGCCGCGGGCGCACGGACGTGGACGTGCGGGCGGGTTCCGGCTGGTGAGGACCGGCGGCGCGGCCGCCGGTCGATGCCCCTCCGGGGTGTCCCCCGGTGATGGATGTGTACCCGGTCCCAGCGCCTTGTACCCTTGTGAATCACACAATTTGTGCAGTCGTCAGCTGTGCGGTGCCGCGGTCCGACCGCTCGGTGAACGGGATTGAACGTTCCGGTGCCCGAAGGCCCGGGGCGGGGCGCCGTCAGGCGTGGCGCTGTTCGGGCACCCGCAGGGTGAGGATCGCCATGTCGTCGGAGGGCGGCTCGGGGGCGAACCGCTCGACGGCGCGCTGGACCCGGGCGGCGACCGCGCCGGCGGTCAACCCGGTGCAGCCGGTGAGGACTTCGGCCAGCCCGTCGTCGCCGAGCATCCGGCGGCCCTCGCGGCGTTCGGTGACGCCGTCGGTGACGCAGAGCAGGACCTCGCCCGGTGCGAGGACCAACTCCTCGGCCGTGAGGTCGAGTTCGTCCATGACGCCGAGCAGTGGCTGCGGCGAGGCGGCCTGGTCGACCTGTCCGTCGGTGCGCAGCCGCAGCGGCAGCGGGTGTCCGGCGCAGACCAGGGAGAGCGCGGTCGAGCCGTCCGGCCGGGGCGTCAACTCGCCGTACAGCAGGGTGAGGAAGCGGCTGCGGGTGCCCTCGCCGAGGATGGCGGCGTTCAGCCGGGCGAGGACCTGGGGGGCGTCGAGGCCCTCGCGGGCGAGCAGGCGCAGCGAGTTGCGGGCGAGGCCGGTGACCGAGGCGGCCTCCGGGCCGGTGCCGCAGACGTCGCCGATGGCGAAGCCGTAGGTGCCCTCGCGGATCGGGAAGATGTCGTAGAAGTCGCCGCCGACCTCGTTGCCCTCGCCGGCCGCCTGGTAGAAGACCTCGACCTCGACGCCGGGGATCTTGGGCAGTTCGGGCGGCAGCAGGGCGCGCTGGAAGGCCTGGCTGGTGGCGTTGCGCTCGGAGTACAGGCGGGAGTTGTCCAGGGCGAGCGCGGCGCGGCGGGAGAGGTCCTCGGCGAGTTCGAGGATCTCCTGACGGAAGCGGACGCCGCTGCCGACGCCGAGGACGAGCAGGCCGATGACCCGGTTGCGGGCGGCGAGCGGCAGGACGACGGTCTCGCCGAGCAGGCCGGCCAGGGCGGGGCCGTCGCTGAGGCCGAGGCTGCGGGCGGTCTCGGCGGGGGCCTTCCAGAAGCGGGCGCCGGCGGCGGGGACGGCCTCCGGGGAGGGCGTCTTGTCGAGGACGTCGCGCAGCGGGTCGATGCGGTCCTCGTCCTCGTGCAGGAGGAAGGCGAGGTCGGCGCCGCCGTTCTGCTCGCCGGTGGTGTAGACGGCGCACCAGGCGGCGAGCTTGGGGACGGCCATCTGCGCCATCAGGGCGAGGGTCTGCTCGTGTTCGAGGGTGCCGGCGAGCAGGTCGGAGGCCTCGACGAGGAAGGAGAGCGAGCCGCGGCGCAGCTGTTCGAGCTCGGTGAGGCGGGCGCTCTCCAGGGCGAGGGCGATCCGGTCGGCGGCGAACTGCAGGCGCAGCGCGTCCTCGTTGTCGTAGCGGGCGGGGGCGCCGGCGGCGACGCCGAGGGAGCCGGTGAGCCGGCCCTCGACCTTGAGCGGGACGGTGATGAGGGAGCGCAGGCCGCTGCCGTTGAGCAGGGGTGCGGCGGAGGGGCGGACGGAGAGGTCCTCGTGGACGGCGGGGAGCCGGGCGGAGTCGTAGCGGCCGGCGCCGCCGTCGATCGGCAGGCGGGCGTAGCGGCGACCGGAGCCGGGCAGGCCGGTGGCGGCGCGGACCTCGAACTCGGTCTCGTCGTCGGTGGTGAGCAGCAGGTAGGCGGCGTCGGCGTCGAGCAGGTCGCGGGCGCGGTCGACGATCCGCTGGAGGAGTCCGTCGAGGTCGCCGAGGTCGCCGGCGGAGAGCGGGCCGACGAGCAGGTCGAGGGGTTCGATCGCGGCGGGGACCTCGGCGGTGGTGCCGGGGCTGCGGAGCACGGCGCGGTCGCCGTCCCGGACGAGCAGGCAGAGCGTGGACGGGACGCCCTGGGCGTCGCGGAGGCGGACCTGGACGCCGTAGACCTCGACGATCCGGCCGTCGCCGGCGCGGACGCCGAAGGTGCCCTCCCAGCGGGCGAGCCGGAGGGTCTCGGCGAGGCCGAGGCCGGGGGAGGCCGGCCAGACGGCGAGGTCGGCCCAGGGCCGGCCGAGGGCCTGGTCGGGGGCCTGCCGGAAGAGCGCCTCGGCGTCCGGGTTCCAGCCGCGGACGGTGCCCTCGTCGTCGAGTTGGACGACGGCGACGCGCACCGGCCCGTCGGTGTCGGGGAGTTCGCCGCCGGGGAGGCTCGGCACGGCGTAGCGGGTGCCGTGGACGTGCTCGGGCAGGGCGAGCCGGAACCAGACGGTCTTGCGTCCGGCGGTGTACTCGACGCCCCAGCAGGAGGAGAGGGCGGAGCACATGAGCAGGCCGCGGCCGCCCTCGCCGTCCGGGTCCGCGTAGCGGTCGGAGGCGGTGGGCACGTTGGCGAAGGCCGGCAGTCCGCGCTCGGGATGGTGGTCGGTGACCTCGATGCGGACGGTGGACTCCTCGCGCACGCAGCCGACCTCGGCGGCGGTGCCGGCGTGCACCACGGCGTTGGTGACGAGTTCGCTGACCAGGACGACGGCGTCGCCGACGACCTCGGGCAGGCCCCAGCCGAGCAGCGCGTCGCGGACGAAGCCGCGTGCGGCGGCGGCGGAGCGGCCGGCCGGTTCGAAGGTGGCGGCTGCGCGCGCGGTGACCACGTGCCCACGACTCCTCTGCTCTGGTCCGGTCCTCTGCTCTGGTCCGGTCTGCTGCGGTCCGGCTGTTCGACCACCGGGGGTCCGCCGCGGCGCCCGGTGCAGCGTTCCACCCTACTTTCCGCTTCGCTCCCCGCGGGGCCCGGGCGCCGAAACAGATCCCTGGGGGTGATTCTGCCCACGGATTCGGTGCGCGTGCGGTGAACGCTGCGCAAGCGGACGGACACCGGGCGCAGGTGCTGACAGACTGGGGGGTCCGCAGTACAGGACCGGCGACGTACGGTCGGGTGGGGTACCGGCACCGCCGACGGCGGCCGGGCTGCCCGAGCGGTACCGGAACGGTACCGGAAAGTCACGATGTGGGAGGGTCCCGTTGAGTTCGGCCACCAAGGACGCCATCGCCACGACCGGGGACGCGGACCGCGCCGGCCACCGGGCCCGCGGGGTGCCCGGGCGGCGGTCCGGGCACGCCCGGGGCGCCGAGCCGGCCGACCTGCGCAAGCTGCTGGCCGCGCTGACCGCGATGCGGGACGGCAACTTCCGGCGGCGGCTGACCTTCCCCGGGGACGGGCCGCTGGCGGAGATCGCAGCGGTGTTCAACGAGGTCGCCGAGCGCAACCAGCACCTCACGGGCGAGCTGGCGCGGGTGCGTCGGGCGGTCGGCCGGGAGGGCCGGCTCTCCGAGCGGCTGGAGGCGGGCGTCGGCGAGGGCGCCTGGATGGCCGCCATCGACAACTGCAACGCGCTGATCGACGACCTGGCCCGGCCGATGGCCGAGGTGGGCCGGGTGCTGACCTCCATCGCGGAGGGCGACCTCGACCAGCGGATGGAGCTCCGCTCGGTGCACACCAGCGGGGCGAGCTACCCGCTGCGCGGCGAGTTCCTGAAGGTGGGCCGCACCGTCAACGGGCTGGTGGACCAGCTGTCGGAGTTCACCGACGAGGTGACCCGGGTGGCGATCGAGGTGGGCACCGACGGCAAGCTGGGCGGTCAGGCCCGGGTGCGCAGCGTCTCGGGCAGCTGGAAGGACCTGGCGGACTCGGTCAACACCATGGCCGGGCGGCTGACGGCGCAGGTGCGCAACATCGCCGAGGTGACGACGGCGGTGGCCAAGGGCGACCTGTCGCGGAAGGTCACGGTCGACGTGGCCGGCGAGATGCTGGAGCTGAAGAACACCGTCAACACGATGGTGGACCAGCTGAACTCCTTCGCCGCGCAGGTGACGACGGTGGCGCGCGACGTGGGCACCGAGGGCCGCCTCGGCGGTCAGGCGCAGGTGCCCGGCGTGGCCGGCGTGTGGCGCGACCTCACCGACTCGGTGAACTTCATGGCGGCGAACCTGACCGCCCAGGTGCGCAACATCGCCGAGGTGACGACGGCGGTCGCCAAGGGCGACCTGTCGCGCAAGATCGAGGTGGACGCGCGCGGCGAGATCCTGGAGCTGAAGAACACCATCAACACGATGGTCGACCAGCTGTCCGGGTTCGCGGAACAGGTGACGAGGGTGGCCCGCGCGGTCGGCACCGAGGGCATCCTCGGCGGCCAGGCGCAGGTGCCGGGCGTGGCGGGCGTCTGGAAGGACCTCACCGAGAACGTCAACTCGATGGCGAACAACCTGACCAGCCAGGTCCGCAACATCGCCCAGGTGA
This sequence comes from Kitasatospora sp. NPDC085895, assembly GCF_040702125.1. Taxonomy (NCBI): domain Bacteria; kingdom Bacillati; phylum Actinomycetota; class Actinomycetes; order Kitasatosporales; family Streptomycetaceae; genus Kitasatospora; species Kitasatospora sp. NPDC085895. The sequence continues at coordinate 6,297 of NZ_JBFBJY010000113.1, forward strand.
CGACCGCGGTCGCCAAGGGAGACCTGTCGCAGAAGATCCAGGTCGACGCCCGCGGCGAGATCCTGGAGCTGAAGAACACCATCAACACGATGGTCGACCAGCTCGGCGCGTTCGCCGACGAGGTCACCCGGGTCGCCCGGGACGTCGGCACCGAGGGCATCCTCGGCGGCCAGGCCAGCGTGCCGGGGGTGTCCGGCACCTGGAAGGACCTCACCAACAGCGTCAACCTGATGGCGAACAACCTCACCAGCCAGGTGCGCAACATCGCCGAGGTGACGACGGCGGTCGCCCGCGGTGACGTCTCCAAGAAGATCACCGTCGACGCCAAGGGCGAGATCCGCGAGCTGGTGACGACCGTCAACACGATGGTCGACCAGCTGTCGGCGTTCGCGGACGAGGTGACCCGGGTCTCCCGCGAGGTGGGCACCGAGGGCATCCTCGGCGGCCAGGCCCGGGTGCGCGGGGTCTCCGGCATCTGGCGGGACCTCACCGACAACGTCAACTTCATGGCCTCCAACCTGACCAGCCAGGTCCGCAACATCGCCGAGGTCGCCTCCGCGGTGGCCCGCGGCGACCTGTCGAAGAAGATCACCATCGAGGCGCAGGGCGAGGTCAAGGCGCTCGCCAGCACCATGAACACGATGGTCGACCAGCTGTCGGCGTTCGCCGTCGAGGTGACCCGGGTGGCCCGCGAGGTGGGCACCGACGGCACCCTGGGCGGCCAGGCCTCGGTGCCGGGCGTCGGCGGCATCTGGAAGGACCTCACCGACAACGTCAACCTGATGGCCAACAACCTCACCGGCCAGGTGCGCAACATCGCCCTGGTCATCACGGCGGTGGCCCGCGGCGACCTGTCGCAGAAGATCGACGTCGACGTGCGCGGCGAGATCCTGGAGCTCAAGACCAGCATCAACACCATGGTCGACCAGCTGTCCTCGTTCGCCGACGAGGTCACCCGCGTCGCCCGCGAGGTGGGCACCGACGGCCGGCTCGGCGGCCAGGCCCGCGTACCGGGCGTCGCCGGCCGCTGGCAGGACCTCACCGAGTCTGTGAACGAGCTGGCGAACAACCTGACCCGGCAGGTCCGCGCGATCGCCCAGGTGGCCACCGCGGTGACCCGCGGCGACCTGTCCCCGCGGATCGACGTGGACGCGTCCGGCGAGCTCGACGAGCTCAAGGACAACATCAACCAGATGATCGCCAACCTGCGCGAGACCACCCGCACCAACAAGGACCAGGACTGGCTGAAGACCAACCTGGCCCGGATGTCCGGTCTGCTGCAGGGCCGCCGCGACCTGGAGGCCGTCGCATCGCTCATCATGACCGAGCTGACCCCGGTGGTCTCGGCCCAGCACGGCGCCTTCTTCCTCGCGCAGCCCTCCGGGCGGACGGCCGAACTCGTCACCGAGGACGACGACGAGAACGACACCGTGCTGCGCCTGATCGGCAGCTACGGCTACCAGCGGCGCACCATGCCGACGACCTTCCGGCCCGGCGAGGGCCTGGTCGGCCAGGTCGCGGTGGAGCGCCGCTCGATCGTGATCAGCCACACCCCGCCCGGCTACCTGAAGATCGCCTCCGGGCTGGGCGAGGCGTCCCCGGCGCACGTGGTGGTGCTGCCGGTGCTGTTCGAGGGCCGGCTGCTCGGCGTGATCGAGCTGGCCTCGTTCAGCGCCTTCACCGCCGTCGCGCTGGACTTCCTGAACCAGATCGCCGACCTGATCGGCGTCACCGTCAACACCATCAGCGTCAACACCAAGACCGAGGGCCTGCTCCTGGAGTCGCAGCGGCTCACCGCCGAACTCTCCATGCGGTCCGCCGAGTTGGAGGCCCGCCAGGAGGAGCTGGAGCGCACCAACGAGGAGCTCCAGGAGAAGGCCGAGCAGCTCGCCCAGCAGAACCGCGACATCGAGATCAAGAACAGCGAGATCGAGGAGGCCCGGCAGATCCTGGAGGAGCGCGCCGAGCAGCTCGCCCTCGCCTCCCGCTACAAGAGCGAGTTCCTCGCCAACATGTCGCACGAGCTGCGCACCCCGCTGAACTCGCTGCTGATCCTCGCCAAGCTGCTCTCGGACAACAACGAGGGCAACCTGTCGCCCAAGCAGGTCGAGTTCGCCGAAACGATCCACGGCGCGGGGTCCGACCTGCTGCAGCTGATCAACGACATCCTGGACCTGTCCAAGGTCGAGGCGGGCAAGATGGACGTCCGCCCCGCCCGGATCGCCCTGGTGCAGCTGGTCGACTACGTCGAGGCGGCGTTCCGGCCGCTCGCCGAGGACAAGAGCCTGGACTTCGCCGTCCGGGTCACCGACGACCTGCCGGTCACCCTGCACACCGACGAGCAGCGCCTCCAGCAGGTGCTGCGCAACCTGCTCTCCAACGCGGTGAAGTTCACCGACGCCGGCGCCGTCGACCTGCTGATCCGCCCGGTCACCAACGGCGACGTGCCGCAGCACGTCCGCGAGCAGCTGCTGGAGGCCGACGCGATCGGCGACCCGGACGAGGAACTGATCGCCTTCTCCGTCTCCGACACCGGCATCGGCATCCCCGGGAACAAGCTCCGGGAGATCTTCGAGCCGTTCCGGCAGGCCGACGGCGGCACCAGCCGCAAGTACGGCGGCACCGGCCTCGGCCTGTCGATCAGCCGGGAGATCGCCCGGCTGCTCGGCGGCGAGATCCACGCCGAGAGCGAGCTCGGCCGCGGCTCGACCTTCACCCTCTACCTGCCGCTGCGCGCCGACGGGCCGGACGCCGCCCCGCTGGACCGCCCGGCGGGCCAGGCGGTGCGCGCCGCGGTCGGCGTCACCCCGGTCGGGATGCCGGTGCCGGTCGGCGAGAACCCGGCGGAGCACTGGGCGCAGGAGGTGCGCGAGCTGGCAGAGGAACGCCGCCGGGGCGCCGCCGAGCGGCGCCGCGCCGTCGAGGGCCGCACCCCGCGGCGGGCCCTGGAGGGCCGGGGCGCCGCGGAGCCCGCCGTCGCCGATCGCGAGCAGTTCCCGCGCCAGCCCGAACGGCCGGCGGACCGCGCCGGGGCCGGCCAGTTCCAGGGCCGCTTCGAGGGCCAGCGGGTGCTGATCGTCGACGACGACATCCGCAACGTCTTCGCCCTCACCAGCGTGCTGGAGGAGTACGGGCTGGCCGTGCTCTACGCGGAGAACGGCCGCGAGGGCATCGAGGTGCTGGAGCAGCACGAGGACGTCGCCCTGGTGCTGATGGACATCATGATGCCGGAGATGGACGGCTACGCGACCACCGAGGCGATCCGGCGGATGCCGCAGTTCGCGGGGCTGCCGATCATCGCGCTGACCGCCAAGGCGATGAAGGGGGACCGCGAGAAGAGCCTGGAGGCGGGGGCGAACGACCACGTCACCAAGCCCGTCGAGACCGACCACCTGCTGGCGGTCATGCGCCAGTGGCTGGCGGTCGGGTAGCCGCCAGGTCCACCGGTCGGTCCGCACTGGCGGGTCCGGCCGGGAACCCGGTAGTGTGCCGCAATCGTTGCGAACGGTGACCGAACGGTGACTCGGCGTCCCGGATCGGCGAGCCCGGGGACCTGAGTTGCCGGGAGCGATGTGGCGGGCGAGGGGGTACGGCTAGCATGACCGGGTCAGTAGTGGGCGGCACGGGCGTGCCGACCCTGGGCAGGCAACCGGCAGGAGGGCGGGTCCTGGTGCAGAAGGCGAAGATCCTCCTGGTCGACGACCGGCCGGAGAACCTGCTGGCGCTGGAGGCCATCCTCTCCGCGCTGGACCAGACGCTGGTCCGGGCCTCGTCCGGCGAGGAGGCGCTCAAGGCGCTGCTCACCGACGACTTCGCCGTGATCCTGCTCGACGTCCAGATGCCCGGCATGGACGGCTTCGAGACGGCCGCGCACATCAAGCGCCGCGAACGCACCCGCGACATCCCGATCATCTTCCTGACCGCGATCAACCACGGGCCGCACCACACCTTCCGCGGCTACGCGGCCGGCGCGGTGGACTACATCTCCAAGCCCTTCGACCCGTGGGTGCTGCGCGCCAAGGTCTCCGTCTTCGTCGACCTCTACATGAAGAACTGCCAGCTCAAGGAGCAGGCCGCGCTGCTGCGCCTGCAGCTGGAGGCGGGTGAGTCCCCGGCCATCGGCGGCGCCCTGCTCGGCGAGCTCTCCGCCCGGCTGGCGACGGTCGAGGAGCAGGCGGAGGCCCTCACCAAGCAGCTCGACGGCACCTCGGAGACGGCGGCCGCCGCGGGCGCCGCCCATCTGGAGAGCAAACTCGCCGGCCTGCGCCGCGCCCTCGACGCCCTGCGCCCCGGCTCGTCCTGACGGCCCGCCGGGCGCCGGCCCGCATCCACCCGGTCGGGTGACACGGCGGCCGTGACAGGACGTCGGCGACACGCCGCCCTGCTCGCGCTCGGTCACATGTGCAGGCGTGCCGGCCGCCGGTAGGCTGCTGTGCCATGGCCACACGTACGCCCGGAAGCCAGGCACGCAACCCGAAGCCCGGGCCGGCCAAGAAGGCGCCGGCCAAGAAGGCCGCCGCCACGCCCGCGGCGCCGCGCAAGGCGGCCGCGAAGAAGGCGCCCGCCAAGAAGGCCGCGGCACCCGCCCCGCCGCCGCCCCGGCCGATACTCTTCCGCGCCGTCCGGGCCGTCTGGCTCGGCCTCGCGCACTCCGTCGGCGCGCTCTTCCGCGGTTTCGGCCACGGCGCCCGCAACCTCGACCCGGCCCACCGCAAGGACGGCGTGGCGCTGCTGCTGCTCGCCCTGGCACTGGTCACCGCGGCCGGCACCTGGTTCAGCCCGCAGGGCTGGCTCGGCGAGGCCGCCACCAACGTCGTCTCCGGGCTGTTCGGCCGGCTCGACGTGCTGGTGCCCTTCCTGCTCGGCGGCGTCTCGGTGCGGCTGATGCGGCATCCCGAGGTGCCGGAGGCCAACGGCCGGATCGTGATCGGCCTGACCGCGCTGGTCGTCGGCGTCCTCGGTCTGGTCCACATCGGCTGCGGAGCACCCGTCATGTCCAGCGGGGCGTCCCGGATACGGGCGGCCGGCGGCATCGTCGGCTGGGCCGCCTCCACGCCGATGATGGCCGCCGCCGGCCCGCCGCTCGCCGTGCCGCTGCTGATCCTGCTCGCCTTCTTCGGCCTGCTCGTGGTCACCGCCACCCCGGTCAACAAGATCCCCGAGCGGCTGCGCGGCCTCGGCGAGCGGCTCGGCGTGGTCGAGCCGGCCCTCGCCGGGGCCCCCGGCGCGGACGGCTCCGCGGCCGCCGGCACCTCCCGCGAGCACTCCACCGAGCCGCCCGAGGACGCCGACCCCGAGGCGCTGCCCTTCACCATCGACGACGAGGACGCCCCGCTCCGCAGGCGCCGCCGCCGCAAGCAGGTCGACGACCCGGAACTCGCCTCGGCCGTCCCCGACATGTTCGTCAAGGACCCGTACGAGACCCGCGACCTCGCCGCCGGCGTCGCCGCGGACCTCGACGGCGCCCTGCTGTACGGCGTCCCGGGCTCGCCCGCGGTCGCCAGCATGCTCCACCAGGTCAAGGACAACACCGCTCCGCCGGAGGAGCCCGCGGTGCCCGCGGCCCGCTCCGAGGGGGCGCCCGAGGGCCACGGCCCGGCGCCGGTGCGGATGGAGCAGCTCACCCTCGCCGGGGACATCGCCTACTCGCTGCCGCCGCTGGACCTGCTGGAGCAGGGCGCCCCGGCGAAGGCCCGCTCCCGGCTCAACGACGAGGTCGTCGCCCAGCTCACCGGCGTCTTCGCGGAGTTCAAGGTGGACGCCCGGGTCACCGGCTTCACCCGCGGCCCGACGGTCACCCGCTACGAGGTCGAGCTCGGCCCCGCCGTGAAGGTCGAGCGGATCACCGCGCTGGCCAAGAACATCGCCTACGCCGTCGCCAGCCCGGACGTGCGGATCATCTCGCCGATCCCCGGCAAGTCCGCGGTCGGCGTGGAGATCCCCAACCGGGACCGCGAGATGGTCAACCTCGGCGACCTGCTGCGCTCGCGCGCCGCGGCCGAGGACGACCACCCGATGGTCGTCGGCATGGGCAAGGACGTCGAGGGCCACACGGTGATGGCCAACCTCGCGAAGATGCCGCACATCCTGGTCGCCGGCGCCACCGGTGCGGGCAAGTCCTCGTGCATCAACTGCCTGATCACCTCCGTCCTCGTCCGCTCCACCCCGGACGAGGTGCGGATGGTGCTGGTCGACCCCAAGCGCGTCGAACTGACCGCGTACGAGGGGATCCCGCACCTGATCACGCCGATCATCACCAACCCGAAGAAGGCCGCCGAGGCCCTCCAGTGGGTGGTGCGCGAGATGGACATGCGCTACGACGACCTGGCCGCGTTCGGCTTCCGGCACGTCGACGACTTCAACGCCGCGGTCCGCTCCGGCAGGCTCAAGCCGCCGCTCGGCAGCGAGCGCGAGCTGACGCCGTATCCGTACCTGCTGGTCATCGTCGACGAGCTGGCCGACCTCATGATGGTCGCCCCGCGGGACGTCGAGGACTCGGTCGTGCGCATCACCCAGCTCGCCCGTGCGGCCGGCATCCACCTGGTGCTCGCCACCCAGCGGCCCTCGGTGGACGTGGTCACCGGCCTGATCAAGGCCAACGTGCCGTCCCGGCTCGCCTTCGCCACCTCGGCGATGGCCGACTCCCGGGTCATCCTCGACCAGCCCGGTGCGGAGAAGCTGATCGGCAAGGGCGACGCGCTCTTCCTGCCGATGGGCGCCTCCAAGCCGGTCCGCATGCAGGGCGCTTTCGTCACCGAGGCGGAGATCGCCAAGGTCGTCCAGCACTGCAAGGACCAGATGGGCGCCGTCTACCGGGACGACGTCACGGTCGGCGGCGGCCCCAAGAAGGAGATCGACGAGGAGATCGGCGACGACCTCGACCTGCTGATCCAGGCCGCGGAGCTCGTCGTCTCCACCCAGTTCGGCTCGACCTCGATGCTCCAGCGCAAGCTGCGGGTCGGCTTCGCCAAGGCCGGCCGGCTGATGGACCTGATGGAGTCCCGGGGCATCGTCGGCCCCAGCGAGGGCTCCAAGGCGCGCGACGTCCTGGTCAAGCCGGACGAACTGGACGGTGTCCTGCTGACACTCCGTGGATGAGCCGCCTCTCACTCGTTCGGAGGAATGTGATAATTAGGGGGAACCGCGTCGAGCAGTCGGCGCGTCCCTATCGGGGCGGGGACGAATTGTGCACCCGGCCTGCGCTGACCTGCCGTCAGACGCGGCCGGCAAGCCGCCCACGTTCGGGCCTATTCCGCTTGAGATTCGTTCCACCCCCGCCCCTAGACTGTTTTCTCAGCAGGTGGCCAACGCTCGAAAGGCGCGTCCAGTGACCATCGGCAAGTCCCCCGACCGTGGCAGCAGCCGGCCCTCCGCCCGCACGTCCCGGAACGACCCGGGGCAGCCGGCGCCGGCGGCCGACCAGCCTGCCGCTGACCTCCCGAGCATCGGTCGTGTGCTCACCACCGCCCGCATCGACGCCGGTCTGACCGTCGATCAGGTGAGTACGAGCACCCGCGTCCGCGTCCCCATCGTCCACGCCATCGAGCAGGACGACTTCTCCCGCTGCGGCGGCGACTTCTACGCCCGCGGCCACATCCGCGCCCTGGCCCGCGCCGTCGGCGTCGACGGCGAGGACCTCGTGGCCCGCTACGACGCGGCGCACGGCGGCTCGCCCGCCGACCGCCGCCCGACCCAGCTGCTCGACACCGCCCCGATCAAGGTCAACGACCACCGCCGGCCGAACTGGACCACCCCGATGGTGGTCGCCATCCTCGCCGTGGTCGCCCTGATCGGCTTCAACCTGTTCGGCGGCCACTCCAACGCCCCCGCCACCGGTGCCGCCAGCTCCCCGCTGGCCAGCGCCGCCGGCTCCGCCCCCGCCGGCTCGTCCGCCCAGCCGCCGGCCCCGGCCCCGAGCCTCGCCCCGATCGCGGCGGCCCCGGCCGACAAGGTCACCGTGAAGCTCGTCGCCGAGAAGGCCACCAGCTGGGTCTCCGCCAAGGACGGCAAGGGCAAGGCGCTGTTCTCCAACAACCTGGAGACCGGCCAGGACCAGACCTTCACCGACCCCAAGCAGATCAGCCTGGTGCTCGGCAACGCCGGCGCCGTGCACGTGTACGTCAACGGCAAGGACCTCGGTCCGGCCGGCGCCGACGGCCAGGTGGTGCACGTCACGTACACCCCTGGAGACCCGCAGGCGGGCTGAGTCGGGGCGACGGATCGGCGCGCACGGCCTCCGGGGCGAACGGCACCGGGGGCCGCGCGTTAATCTTGGCGTCATGCCTGAACGCCGTACTGTCGCCCTTGTCACGCTCGGATGCGCCCGCAACGAGGTGGACTCCGAGGAACTCGCCGGGCGACTGGAGGCGGACGGCTGGCAGCTGGTCGACGACGCAGCCGACGCCGACGTCGCCGTCGTCAACACCTGCGGGTTCGTCGAAGCCGCCAAGAAGGACTCCGTGGACGCCCTGCTGGAGGCCAACGACCTCAAGGGGCACGGCCGCACCCAGGCCGTCGTCGCGGTCGGCTGCATGGCCGAGCGCTACGGCAAGGAGCTCGCCGACGCCCTGCCCGAGGCCGACGGAGTGCTCGGCTTCGACGACTACACCGACATCTCCAGCCGGTTGCAGACCATCCTCTCCGGCGGCCACGTCGAGGCCCACACCCCGCGGGACCGCCGCAAGCTGCTGCCGCTGACCCCGGTCGAGCGGCAGGCCGCCGCCGCCGAGGTCGCCCTGCCCGGCCACGGGGCCCCCGAGGACCTCCCCGAGGGCGTCGCCCCGGCCTCCGGCCCCCGCACCCTGCGCAAGCGGCTCGACGACAGCCCGGTCGCCTCGATCAAGCTTGCCTCCGGCTGCGACCGGCGGTGCTCCTTCTGCGCCATCCCGGCCTTCCGCGGCTCGTTCATCTCCCGCCGCCCCTCCGACGTGCTGAACGAGGCCCGCTGGCTGGCCGAGCAGGGCGTCCGCGAGGTCGTCCTGGTCAGCGAGAACAACACCTCGTACGGCAAGGACCTCGGCGACATCCGCCTGCTGGAGACCCTGCTCGCCGAGATCGCCGACATCGACGGGATCGAGCGCATCCGGGTCAGCTACCTGCAGCCCGCCGAGATGCGGCCCGGCCTGATCGACGCCATGACCTCGATCGACAAGGTCGTGCCCTACTTCGACCTGTCCTTCCAGCACTCCGCGCCGGCCGTGCTCCGCCGGATGCGCCGCTTCGGCTCCACCGACCAGTTCCTGGAGCTGCTGGACGGCATCCGCGCCAAGGCCCCGCAGGCCGGCGCCCGCTCCAACTTCATCGTCGGCTTCCCCGGCGAGACCGAGGAGGACTTCGCCGAGCTGGAGCGCTTCGTCTCCGGCGCCCGCCTCGACGCGATCGGCGTCTTCGGCTACTCCGACGAGGAGGGCACCGAAGCCGCGACGCTCGACGGCAAGCTGCCCGAGGACGTCGTCGCCGACCGCCTCGCCAAGCTCTCCCGGCTGGCCGAGGAGCTCACCGCCCAGCGCGCAGAGGAGCGGATCGGCACCGAGGTGCTGGTCCTCGTCGAGTCCGTCGAGGACGGCACCGTCGAGGGCCGCTCCGCCCACCAGGCCCCGGAGACCGACGGCCTCACCACCCTGCTCGGCGCGGACGACGCCGAGGTCGGCCGGTTCTACCGGGCCGTGGTGGTCGCCGCCGAGGGTGTCGACCTGGTCGCCGAGGTCGTCGGCGCCGAGGCCCCAGGAGCGGACGCGTGACCAAGGGGCCCGGCGCCCCGACGGCGGCCCCGCCCGGCCGCCCCGGGGCCGCGCCGTCGCCGCAGCCGGGCCTCTGGAACATCGCCAACGTCCTGACGATGGTCCGCCTGCTGCTGGTGCCGGTCTTCGTGCTGCTGCTCTTCGCGGACGGCGGCCACGACCCCAAGTGGCGCTCGGTCGCCTGGGCCTCCTTCGCCATCGCCATGATCACGGACGTCTTCGACGGCGAGCTCGCCCGCCGCAAGGGCCTGATCACCGACTTCGGCAAGATCGCCGACCCGATCGCCGACAAGGCGATCATGGGCGCCGCCCTGATCGGCCTCTCGATCCTCGGTGACCTGCCCTGGTGGATCACCGTGGTCATCCTCGCCCGCGAACTCGGCATCACCCTGATGCGGTTCTGGGTCATCCGGTACGCCGTCATCCCGGCCAGCCGCGGCGGCAAGCTCAAGACCCTCACCCAGGGCATCGCGGTCGGCATGTACGTGCTGGTGCTGACCGGCCCGCTGGCCACCGCCCGCGCCGTCGTCATGGGCGTGGCCGTGCTGCTCACCGTCGCCACCGGCCTCGACTACGTCGGCCAGGCGGTCCGGCTGCGGCGCGAGGGCCTGGCAGAGCAGCGCGCCGCCGCCGCACGGGAGGCCACCGGCCGATGAGCACCCCCGACGGCGGTGCGGCGCAGGACGCGGCGCAGGACGGCAGTGCCGGTGACGGGCTCGCGGAGCGGGCGCACGCCGCGCTCCGCGGGCGGAGCGCCACCGTCGCCGTCGCCGAGTCGCTGACCGGGGGTCTGCTGGCGGCCGCTCTGGTCGACGTCCCCGGCGCCTCCGCCACCTTCCGAGGCTCCGTCACCGCGTACGCCACGGACCTCAAGGCGTCCGTGCTGGGCGTGGACGAGGGGCTGCTGGCCGTGCACGGCCCCGTCCATCCGGTGGTGGCCCGCCAGATGGCCGAGGGCGTCCGGACGCTGCTCGGTGCCACCTACGGACTCGCCACCACCGGGGTGGCCGGACCGGAGCCGCAGGACGGGGTGCCGGTCGGCACCGTCCACATCGGATTCGCCGGTCCCACGGGAACACGGGCCGACTCCCGGGTGTTGTCAGGGCAACGTGAAATCATCCGTCGCAGGACGGTGACAGCCGCTCTGGAGCTGCTGCTCGAGCGCCTAGCGAGTGACGGCCCGTCGCGCTGAGCTTTCCCGAAATCTCCGAATCGGCCGCCCGAGCTGGAGGATCGTGTTACAGCACAGGCCCAGGGCGGGCAGAACAGAGCCAAGCCGAGTCACCGCGTGGCGACGCCACGGGCCCGGACGACGCGCAGCGGACGCCCGGGCGGGGCACAGAACGGGAGGGGACAGCCTTGCAGCCCAGAGTGAACACGACCACGGTCCCCGCACGCGATGCGGACGAGGCGGTACGGTGGGGTCGTGACATCTCGATCCGCAGTCCGAGGAGGGAGGCACCGATGATCCTGCTCCGTCGCCTGCTGGGCGATGTGCTGCGTCGGCAGCGCCAGCGCCAGGGCCGCACACTCCGCGAGGTGTCGGCGGCCGCCAGGGTTTCGCTCGGCTACCTCTCCGAGGTGGAGCGGGGGCAGAAGGAGGCTTCCTCCGAGTTGCTCTCCGCCATCTGCGACGCGCTCGATGTCCGGATGTCCGAGGTCATGCGCGAGGTCAGCGACGAGCTGTCCCTCGCCGAACTTGCGGCGATGGCCACCCTCTCGGAGGGTGATCTGCTGAGGCCGGTCCTCGAACCGGTTCCGCTGCCGGCCCCCGGTGTCGATCGGGCCGGCACGACCGTGCCCAAGGCAGCAGCCATGGACGTGGTCGCGGCCTGACCGGACCTCGCCCTCCCCGACCAGGGGAGCGAGTGAAGGAGGCCCCGGTGCGCAGAGTCGTTACGGCACGAGCCCAGGTGCTCGTCAGGGCGGCCGGGGGGTGGGGGCGGGTCGTGGCCGGCGCCGCCCCCCCCGGGCCGGGGCGCCCCCAAAAGGGGGCCGGCGGGGGCGGGCGCGGGCGGGGGCCCCGCCCCCCCCCC
>NZ_JBFBJY010000114.1:0-17200 GCF_040702125.1 Kitasatospora sp. NPDC085895
TTGATCTCCGCATATTCCAAATCATCCCCCGGCGCCAACCGCACGGGCGGGGCCCCCCCCCCGGGGGGGGGGCCCCGCCGCCTGCGGACTGCCGGGGCAGGTGGGTCAGGCGCTGACGGCCTTCTTCAGCTCCTCGACGCGGTCGGTGCGCTCCCAGGTGAAGTCCGGCAGCTCACGGCCGAAGTGGCCGTACGCGGCGGTCTGGGCGTAGATCGGGCGCAGCAGGTCCAGGTCGCGGATGATCGCGGCCGGGCGGAGGTCGAAGACCTCGGTGACGGCCCTCTGGATGTCCAGGACGGGGACGGTCTCGGTGCCGAAGGTCTCGACGAACAGGCCGACCGGCTCGGCCTTGCCGATCGCGTACGCGACCTGCACCTCGGCGCGGCGGGCGAGGCCCGCGGCGACGATGTTCTTCGCCACCCAGCGCATCGCGTACGCGGCGGAGCGGTCGACCTTGGACGGGTCCTTGCCCGAGAAGGCGCCGCCGCCGTGGCGGGCGTAGCCGCCGTAGGTGTCGATGATGATCTTGCGGCCGGTGAGGCCGGCGTCGCCCATCGGGCCGCCGATCTCGAAGCGGCCGGTCGGGTTGACCAGCAGGCGGTAGCCCTCGGTGACGAGCTTGATGCCCTCGTCGGCGAGCGCCTTCAGCTCCGGCTCCACGACGAACTCGCGGATGTCCGGGGTGAGCAGCGACTCCAGGTCGATGTCGCTCGCGTGCTGCGAGGAGACCACGACGGTGTCGAGGCGGACGGCCTTGTCGCCGTCGTACTCGATGGTGACCTGGGTCTTGCCGTCGGGGCGCAGGTACGGGATGGTCCCGTTCTTGCGGACCTCGGACAGGCGGCGGGAGAGCCGGTGCGCGAGGGTGATCGGCAGCGGCATCAGCTCCGGCGTGTCGTCGCACGCGTAGCCGAACATCAGGCCCTGGTCGCCGGCGCCCTGCTTGTCGAGCTCGTCGTCCTCGCCCTCGACGCGGTGCTCGTGCGCGGTGTCGACACCCTGGGCGATGTCCGGGGACTGCGAGCCGATCGAGACCGAGACGCCGCAGGAGGCGCCGTCGAAGCCCTTCTTCGAGCTGTCGTAGCCGATCTCGAGGATCTTGTCCCGGACGAGCTGCGCGATCGGCACGTAGGCCTTGGTGGTGACCTCGCCGGCGATGTGCACCAGGCCGGTGGTGATCAGGGTCTCCACGGCGACGCGCGAGGCCGGGTCCTCCTTGAGGAGGGCGTCCAGGATGGTGTCGCTGATCTGGTCAGCGATCTTGTCGGGGTGTCCCTCGGTGACGGACTCCGAGGTGAACAGGCGGCGAGACACAGCGCTCCCTGGGGTTGCAGCGGCTGCTGACTGAATGCCCCGGTCTTCGGGGCATCCGGAAAGACTTGATTCCTGGAGTGTAACGGGGGAGCACCCTCGGCGGGCACTCCCCTTGTGCGGCAGTCGTGTGACCGTCGCCCCGCCCGATCAGCCGAGACGGGCGGCCACGGCGTCCCAGACGGCGTCCGCGAGGACCTCCTTGGGGCCGTGCGGCACCTGGGTCTCGCCGCCGTCGGCGGCGAGGACGGTGGCCGCGTTGGTGTCCTGGCCGAACGCCTTGCCGTCGCCGACCTCGTTGACCACGAGGAGGTCGCAGCCCTTGCGGGCGAGCTTGGCCCGGCCGTTGGCGAGCACGTCGTCGGTCTCGGCGGCGAAGCCGACCACCAGCTGTCCGGGGCGGGCCCGCTCGGCGGAGAGCTCGGCGAGGATGTCGGGGTTGCGCACGAGCACGACCGGGGCCGGTTCGACGCCCTCCACCTTCTTGATCTTGCCGGTGGCGTACTCGGCCGGGCGGAAGTCGGCGACCGCGGCGGCCATCACCACGGCGTCGGCGTCCAGGACGGCCTTGTGCGCGGCCTCGCGCAGCTGCAGCGCGGTGGACACCCGGACGACGTCCACGCCCGCGGGGTCGGGCAGCTCGACGTTGGCGGAGAGCAGGGTGACCCGGGCGCCGCGGGCGGCGGCGGTCGCGGCCAGCGCGTAGCCCTGCTTGCCGGAGGAGCGGTTGCCGAGGAAGCGCACCGGGTCGAGCGGCTCGCGGGTGCCGCCGGCGGAGACCACCACGTGCCGGCCGGCCAGGTCCTGCTCGGCGGCGCCGCGGGCGAGCACCCGGCGGCAGGCCTCGAAGATCTCGGAGGGCTCGGGCAGCCGGCCCTTGCCGGTGTCCTTGCCGGTGAGCCGGCCGACGGCGGGCTCCAGCACCACGGCGCCGCGGCGGCGCAGCGTGGCGACGTTCTCCTGGGTGGCGGGGTGCTCCCACATCTCGGTGTGCATCGCGGGGGCGAGCACCACCGGGCAGCGGGCGGTGAGCAGCGTGTTGGTGAGCAGGTCGTCGGCCAGGCCGTGGGCGGCCTTGGCGAGCAGGTCTGCGGTGGCGGGGGCGACGACGACGAGGTCGGCGTTCTGGCCGATCCGCACGTGCGGCACCTCGTGCACGCTCTCCCAGGTCTCGGTGGCGGCCGGGCGGCCGGAGAGCGCGGCCCAGGTGGCCTCGCCGACGAAGTGCAGGGCGGCCTCGGTCGGCACCACGGTGACCTGGTGGCCGGACTCGGTGAACCGTCGCAGCAGCTCGCAGGCCTTGTAGGCGGCGATGCCGCCGCTGACGCCGAGGACGACGCGCGGTGCGTTCATGGGGGTGGATCTCCTTGTCCGGCCTCGCCCGGGTGGGGCTCGCCCTCACCCTACGGCGCATCAGACGGCCGGTGCACCATGACCCGGAGCACAGCGAAGGGCCCGCCGGAACACGTCCGGCGGGCCCTTGCGCAGGGGGAGGCTCAGGCGGCCTCGATCGCCTCGGCGGTGAGCATGCCGGCGTTGATCTCGCGCAGCGCGATCGACAGCGGCTTCTCGTGCACGTGGGTGTCGACCAGCGGGCCGACGTACTCCAGCAGGCCCTCGCCCAGCTGGGAGTAGTACGCGTTGATCTGGCGGGCGCGCTTGGCGGCGTAGATCACGAGGCTGTACTTGGAGTCCGTCGCCTCGAGGAGCTCGTCGATCGGCGGGTTGATGATGCCCTCGGGCGCGGTCATCGAAGAGGACACGCGAAAACCTTCCGAAAGTGGATTTGTCGGTCTCACACAGTCTGACGAGCGGCTCGACGAGCCGATCGGGTCAGACTACACCGAGCAAGGCTAGCAGTTCGGCCGCTACCTGCTCGACGGAGGTGTTGACAAGGGTCGTGTCGAACTCGGTCTCGGCCGCCAGCTCGACCTTGGCCGCGTCGAGCCGCTGGTCGATCACGTGCTGGGGCTCGGTGCCGCGGCCGGTGAGGCGGCGGACCAGCTCGTCCCAGCTCGGCGGGGCCAGGAAGACCAGCTGGGCCTCGGGCATCGACTCGCGCACCTGCCGGGCGCCCTGCAGGTCGATCTCCAGCAGGACGGGCTCGCCGCGGTCGAGCCGGTCCTGGACCGCCTGCCGGGGGGTGCCGTAGCGGTTGCCGGCGAACACGGCCCACTCCAGCAGCTCGCCGTTGGCGATCAGCTTGTCGAACTGGTCGTTGTCGACGAAGTGGTACTGGACCCCGTCCTTCTCGCCCGGCCTCGGGTGGCGGGTCGTCGCCGACACCGAGAGCCAGACCTCGGGGTGCATCTTCCTCATATGAGCGACGACCGTGCTCTTGCCGACCCCGGAGGGGCCGGAGAGCACGGTCAGCCGCGGACGCTCACTCATGCACCGATTATCCCGGATCGCGGACCGTCCGGGGACCAGGGGGCTCGGCTCAGGTGGCCGCGCCGCCGAACTCCCGCTCCAGGGAGGCGATCTGGTTGGTACCGAGACCGCGCACACGACGGCTCTCGGAGATGCCGAGGCGCTCCATGATCTGCTTGGCGCGCACCTTGCCGACGCCGGGCAGGCTCTCGAGCAGGGCGGAGACCTTCATCTTGCCGATGACCTCGTCGTCCGCCTTGCCGGCCTTGATCACGTCGTGCAGCGACGCACCGGAGTGCTTGAGCTTGTTCTTCACGTCGGCGCGCTTCCGCCGAGCTTCGGCGGCCTTGGCGAGCGCAGCGGCGCGCTGTTCGGGGGTAAGGGGCGGAAGAGCCACGCCGTTCACCTCAGGTATGGATGGAAGGGATGAGCTATGACTGGTGGTGCCCGGCCTCCGGAGAGCAGGCTCTGACCTGCGCGGCGGCGGAATTCCGCCGCCTTCCGGTGACCTACCGCCGGACACTACCCAACTTAGGCCGCCACGTCAGGAAAAGAACACGAAAAGTCCTGGTCAGCCGGGGCAGACACAGGACTTTTCCGGGCAAATCAACCGCTCTCAGCGACGGTTGATCAGCCCTTTGTGACGCCGCTCACATCTCGGGCGAATCGTTCCGCCGCCTCTCGGAGTGCCGCGACCGACGGTCCGTGCTTCAGCACGTCGCGGCTGACGCTCGGCACGACGTTGCGCACGGAGTCGCCGAAGACCCTCGGCAGATCGGCCGCGGTGGCGCCCTGCGCACCCACGCCGGGGGCGAGCAGCGGGCCGTTGATCGCGAGGTCCGCGCCCGCCTCGGAGAGGGTCGCGCCGACCACCGCGCCGAAGGAGCCGAGCGGCTCGGCGCCGGCGTTCTCCGCCGCGAGCCGGCGCAGCACGCCCTGCGCCACGCTCTCGCCGTCCGCGGCGACGGCGCGCTGCACCTCGGCCCCCTCCGGGTTGGAGGTCAGCGCCAGCGCGAACAGGCCGCAGCCGTTGGCGCGGGCCAGGTCCACCGCGGGCTGCAGCGAACCGAAGCCCAGGTACGGGCTGACGGTGAGCGCGTCCGAGAACAGCGGGCTGCCCGGCGCGAGGAAGGTCTCCGCGTAGGCGGCCATGGTCGAGCCGATGTCGCCGCGCTTGGCGTCCATCACGACCAGTGCACCGGCGGCCCGGGCGTCGGCCGTGCAGCGCTCCAGGACGGCGATGCCCTTCGAGCCGAAGCGCTCGAAGAAGGCGGCCTGCGGCTTGAGCACGGCGACCCGGTCGGCCAGCGCCTCCACCACGGTGCGGGAGAAGGACTCCAGACCCGCGACGTCGTCGCCGAGGCCCCAGGCGGCGAGCAGCGAGGCGTGCGGGTCGATGCCGACGCAGAGCTGGCCGCGGGTGTCGAGGGCGTGGCGCAGGCGGGCGCCGAACGGGGCGAGGGTGGTCATGGGTGTCCTCCGGTCGTCGGGGTCGTCGTACGGGTCTCGTGCGGGTCGTAAAGGGCGTGCGGGGTGTGCAGGGGTGGTGCCGGGTCGGGGTGGGGGTCAGTCGCGGCGGTGGGCCAGGCCGACGGCGTCGGTGAAGGCGGCGAGGCCGCGGGAGGCGAGCTCGGTGCGCAGTTCGTCGAGGATGCGCAGCGGGGCCGTGGGGTCGTGCAGCAGGGCGGAGCCGACCGCGACGCCGCCGGCGCCGGCCGCGGCGAAGGCCAGCGCGTCCCGGCCGTCGGTGATCCCGCCCATGCCGAGGATCGGCACGGTGGGCAGGCGTCCGGCCAGCATCGCCGCGTGCACCAGGTGCACGCAGCGCAACGCCACCGGCCGCACGGCCGGTCCGGAGAGCCCGCCGGGCCCGGCGGCGAGCGAGGGGCGCAGGGTGTCCGGGTCGATGTCCATCCCGGGCACGGTGTTGATCATGGAGAGGCCGTCCGCGCCGGCCCGGACGCAGGCCGCCGCGATGTCGGTGATCGACAGCACGTCGGGCGCCAGCTTCGCGTAGACCGGCAGGTCGGCGGGGGCCGCCCGGCGCACCGCCCGGACGAGGTCGTAGGAGATCGCCGGGTTCGCGGCGAAGACCAGGCCGAGGTCGGCGTGGCTGGGGCCGCCGATGTTCAGTTCCAGGCCGACCACGCCGGGCAGTCCGCCGAGCCGGGCCGCCAGGGCGGCGAACTCCTCGATCCGCTCCCCCGCGATCGACACCACCACCCGGGCGCCGCGCTCCGCCAGCCAGGGCAGCTCCTTCTCGACGAAGGCGTCGATGCCGGGTCCGGGCAGGCCGAGCCCGGTGAGCAGCCCGGCCGGGGTGGCGGCGGCCCGCGGCGTGGGGTGGCCGGCCCGCGGCCGCGGCATGATCGTCCGGGTGGTGACCGAGCCCAGCGCGTCCAGCGGGACGAACTTGGCGAGCTCGCGGACGGGACCGGCGCAGCCGGCCGCGGTGGTGAGCGGGTTCGGCAGGGTCAGCGGGCCGAAGGGCGCGGTGAGGTCGACGTCCTGCGGGTCCATCAGGCCCCCTCCAGATCGGCCGGCACCGCCCCGATGTCCGCCCAGCGGACCCGCGTGGCGTCGAACACCGGGCCCTCCGTGCAGACCCGGGCGAACCGGCTGACGCCGTCGGCGCCGACCACCGGGACGACGCACGCCGCGCACAGCCCGGTGCCGCAGGGCAGGTCGGTGGCGAGCAGCGCCCAGCAGCGGATGCCGAGGTCGGCGACGGCCGCGGCGGTCAGTGCGAGGACGTCGGGCGGGCCGGCCGCGTAGACCACCGAGGCGTCGATCGCCCGGGCGGCCTGCGCGACCGGGTCGCTGACCAGGCCGGTGAGGCCGGCCGAGCCGTCCTCGGTCACCACCAGCACGTCCTGGGTGAGCGCCCGGGCCCGGTCGACGCCGTGCAGGGCGGCGGCGGTCGGCGCGCCCAGCAGGTAGCCGAGCTGGCCGCCGCGGGCGGTGAGCTGCTCGCCGAGGGCAGGCAGCGGGGCGGCGTGCTGGCCGTGGCCGACCAGCAGCGCCTTCACGGGTGCGTCGGGGACGGGGAAGGGCGTGCCGAGCGGGGCGATCAGGTCGAGCGGCCCGCTGCGGGGGCCGTCGGCGACCAGCAGCTCCAGGGTGCCGGCGGAGGCGTCGGCCCGGGCGATCGGGACGGCCTCGCGGACCACCGCGTGGTCGCCGGCCAGCGAGGCGAAGTGGCCCGGCCGGGCGCGGGACGCGGCCTCGGGCACCTCCAGCACCAGGCGGTGGTACGCGCCCTCCGCCGTGCACCCGTACACCTCCGCCCGCCACCGCACCGGATGGGCCATGTCCGACACCTCTCGATCGATCCGGGACGCCCCGGCGCACGTCCGCGCCCGGAGTCCCGCGTCCACACCTGCAACTCGCCGGGAGGCCCGCAGGTCACGCCACGATCCTCCCGCCCCGTCCCGTTCCCCGCGCCCCTGGCGGTGCGCCCGGGGGCGCGGGCGCTACGCCTTGGCGGTGCCGACGGCGTCGGCGATCGTCCGGTGCCCGGAGGCCCTCAGGCGCGCGGAGAGGCCCTTGTGGACCCGCCGCATCCAGAACGGCCCCTCGTAGACGAAGGCGCTGTAGCCCTGCACCAGGTCGGCGCCGTGCACGATCCGCTGCCAGGCGTCCTCGGCCGTCTCGATGCCGCCGACCGAGATGATCGCCAGGCGGCCCTCGGTGCGGGCGCGCAGCCGCTGCAGCACCTCCAGCGAGCGGGCCTTGAGCGGCGCGCCGGAGAGCCCGCCCATGCCGATCTCCTCGACCCGGGCGGCGTCGGTGGCGAGCCCCTCGCGGCCGATGGTGGTGTTGGTGGCGATGATGCCGTCCAGGCCGAGGGTGAGGGCCATGTCGGCGATCTCGTCGATGTCCTCGTCGGCGAGGTCGGGGGCGATCTTCACCAGCAGCGGGACGTGGTGCGGGGTGACCTCGTCGGCGGCCTTGCGGACGTCCCACAGCAGCGGGCCGAGGATCTGCACGGCCTGCAGGTTCCGCAGGCCGGGGGTGTTCGGCGAGGAGACGTTGACGACCAGGTAGTCGGCGTGCGGGGCGAGGCGCCGGGTGGACTTCAGGTAGTCCTCGGTGGCGTCGGCCTCCTCGACGACCTTGGTCTTGCCGATGTTGATGCCGACGATCGGGGTGCCGGTGGCGCGGATCCGGCCGGTGAGGCGGGCGGCGACCCGGGCGGAGCCCTGGTTGTTGAAGCCCATCCGGTTGATCAGGGCGCGGTCCTCGATCAGCCGGAACAGCCGCGGGGCGGGGTTGCCGGGCTGCGGCTCACCGGTGACGGTGCCGATCTCGACGAAGTCGAAGCCGAGCATCGACAGGCCGTCGATGCCGATGCCGTCCTTGTCGAAGCCGGCGCCGAGGCCGAACGGGCCGGGCAGGTCCAGGCCGAGCGCGGTGGTGCGCAGCGCGGGGTCGCGCGGGGCGAGGACGGCCTTCACGAGCTGCCGGAGGCCCGGGACGGAGGCGGCCAGCCGGATCCAGAAGAAGGCGAGGTGGTGGGCCTTCTCCGGGTCCATCTTCTTGAAGACCAGGTCGAACAGGAGCTTGTACACAGCGCCCTTCCTGAGCGTGAGCAAGGCTGTGGGGGGCACCAAGGTCTCCGGTGCCCCCCACGGTGGTCGGACTACTTGCGGCCGGCGTTGATCAGGGCCGCGTGCTCCTGGAGCGACATGACGCCGACGTCGCCGCGGTGCAGCGCGTCGATGCCCTGGACGGCCGCACCCATCGCCTGGACGGTGGTCAGGCAGGGGACGCCGCGCGAGACGGCGGCGGTGCGGATCTCGTAGCCGTCGAGGCGGCCGCCGGTGCCGTACGGGGTGTTGATGATCAGGTCGACCGCGCCCTCGTGGATCAGCTGGACGATGGTCTTCTCGCCGCTCGGGCCCTCGCCCTCGCTGTGCTTGCGCACCACGGTGGCGGGGATGCCGCCGCGCTGCAGCACCTCGGCGGTGCCGGTGGTGGCGAGCAGTTCGAAGCCGAGCTCGACGAGCGCGCGGGCCGGGAAGACCAGGTTGCGCTTGTCGCGGTTGGCGACCGAGACGAACACCTTGCCCTTGGTGGGCAGGGCGCCGTACGCGCCGGCCTGGGACTTGGCGTAGGCGGTGCCGAAGACCCGGTCGATGCCCATGACCTCGCCGGTGGAGCGCATCTCGGGGCCGAGCACGGTGTCGACGCCGCGGCCGGCCACGTCGCGGAAGCGCGACCAGGGCAGCACGGCCTCCTTGACGGAGATCGGGCAGTCGGCGGGCAGCGTGCCGCCGTCGCCCTCGGCCGGCAGCAGGCCCTCCTGGCGGAGCTCGGCGATGGTGGCGCCGAGCGAGATCCGGGCGGCGGCCTTGGCCAGCGGCACGGCGGTCGCCTTGGAGGTGAACGGCACGGTGCGGGAGGCGCGCGGGTTGGCCTCCAGCACGTAGAGGATGTCGCCGGCCAGCGCGAACTGGATGTTGATCAGGCCGCGGACGCCGACGCCGCGGGCGATCGCCTCGGTGGAGGTGCGCAGGCGCTTGATGTCGTAGCCGCCGAGGGTGATCGGGGGCAGCGCGCAGGCGGAGTCGCCGGAGTGGATGCCGGCCTCCTCGATGTGCTCCATGACGCCGCCGAGGTAGAGCTCGGTGCCGTCGTAGAGGGCGTCGACGTCGATCTCCACCGCGTCGTCGAGGAAGCGGTCGATGAGCACCGGGTGCTCGGAGATCAGGCCGGCGTGGCGCTCCAGGTAGGAGGCGAGCGAGGCCTCGTCGTAGACGATCTCCATGCCGCGGCCGCCGAGCACGTAGCTCGGGCGGGCGAGCACGGGGTAGCCGATCTCGTCGGCGATGGCCTTGGCCTCGTCGAAGGAGAACGCGGTGCCGTGCTTGGGGGCGGGCAGTCCGGCGTCGCGCAGCACGCGGCCGAAGGCGCCGCGCTCCTCGGCGAGGTCGATCGCCTCGGGCTGGGTGCCGACGATCGGCACGCCGTTGTCCTTGAGCGCCTGGGCGAGGCCGAGCGGGGTCTGGCCGCCGAGCTGCACGATCACGCCGGCGAGCGGGCCGGCCTGCTGCTCGGCGTGGACGATCTCCAGGACGTCCTCCAGGGTGAGCGGCTCGAAGTAGAGCCGGTCGGAGGTGTCGTAGTCGGTGGAGACGGTCTCCGGGTTGCAGTTGACCATCACGGTCTCGTACCCGGCCTCGGCGAGCGCGAAGGAGGCGTGCACGCAGGAGTAGTCGAACTCGATGCCCTGGCCGATGCGGTTCGGGCCGGAGCCGAGGATGATCACCGCGGGCTTGGTGCGCGGGGCGACCTCGGTCTCCTCGTCGTAGGACGAGTAGAAGTACGGGGTCCTGGCGGCGAACTCGGCGGCGCAGGTGTCGACGGTCTTGAAGACCGGACGGATGCCGAGGGCGTGCCGGACCTCGCGGACGACGTCCGGGCGCAGGCCGCGGATCTCGCCGATCTGCTGGTCGGAGAAGCCGTGCCGCTTGGCGTGGCGGAGCAGCTCGGGGGTGAGCTTCTCGGCCTCGGCGAGCTCGCCGGCGATCTCGTCGAGCAGGAAGAGCTGGTCGACGAACCACGGGTCGATCTTCGTGGACTCGAACACCTCATCCGGGGTGGCACCGGCCCGGATCGCCTCCATGACGGTGTTGATCCGGCCGTCGGTGGGGACGACCGCCTTGGCGAGCAGCTCGGCCTTGTCGCCGAGGGGGCCGGCCCAGGAGAACTGGCTGCCCTTCTTCTCCAGCGAGCGCAGCGCCTTGTTGAGCGCCTCGGGGAAGTTGCGGCCCATCGCCATGGCCTCGCCGACCGACTTCATGGTGGTGGTGAGGGTGGCGTCGGCGGACGGGAACTTCTCGAAGGCGAAGCGCGGGACCTTGACGACGACGTAGTCGAGCGTCGGCTCGAAGGAGGCCGGGGTCTGCTCGGTGATGTCGTTGGGGATCTCGTCCAGGGTGTAGCCGACGGCCAGCTTGGCGGCGATCTTGGCGATCGGGAAGCCGGTGGCCTTGGAGGCGAGCGCCGAGGAGCGGGAGACGCGCGGGTTCATCTCGATGACGATGACCCGGCCGTCCTCGGGGTTGACGGCGAACTGGATGTTGCAGCCGCCGGTGTCGACGCCGACCTCGCGGATGACGGCGATGCCGATGTCGCGGAGGATCTGGTACTCGCGGTCGGTGAGGGTCATCGCCGGGGCGACGGTGATGGAGTCGCCGGTGTGGACGCCCATCGGGTCGAAGTTCTCGATGGAGCAGACGACCACGACGTTGTCGTGCTTGTCGCGCATCAGCTCCAGCTCGTACTCCTTCCAGCCGAGGATGGACTCCTCCAGGAGCACCTCGGTGGTCGGCGAGAGGGCGAGGCCCTGGCCGGCGATGCGGCGCAGGTCCTCCTCGTCGTGGGCGAAGCCGGAGCCGGCGCCGCCCATGGTGAACGAGGGGCGGACGACGACGGGGTAGCCGCCGAGGGTCTCGACGCCCTTGAGGACGTCGTCCATCGAGTGGCAGATCACCGAGCGGGCGGACTCGCCGTGGCCGATCTTGGCGTTGACGGCCTCGACGACGCCCTTGAAGAGGTCGCGGTCCTCGCCCTTGTTGATCGCCTCGACGTCGGCGCCGATCAGCTCGACGCCGTACTTGTCGAGGGTGCCCGCCTGGTGCAGGGAGATGGCGGTGTTGAGCGCGGTCTGGCCGCCGAGGGTCGGCAGCAGCGCGTCGGGGCGCTCCTTGGCGATGATCTTCTCGACGAACTCCGGGGTGATCGGCTCGACGTAGGTGGCGTCGGCGATCTCCGGGTCGGTCATGATCGTGGCCGGATTGGAGTTGACCAGGACGACGCGCAGGCCCTCGGACTTGAGGACGCGGCAGGCCTGGGTGCCGGAGTAGTCGAACTCCGCCGCCTGGCCGATGACGATCGGGCCGGAGCCGATCACCAGGACGGACTTGATGTCGGTGCGCTTCGGCACGGGTCAGCTCCCAGCGGTGGTACGGGCCGGGGCGCCGGCCATCAGGTTGACGAAGCGGTCGAAGAGGTACGCGGCGTCGTGCGGGCCGGCCGCCGCCTCCGGGTGGTACTGCACCGAGAAGGCGGGGGTGTCCAGGCACTGGAGGCCCTCGACCACGTCGTCGTTGAGGCAGACGTGGGAGACCTCGACGCGGCCGAACGGGGTGTCGCTGACCCGGTCCAGCGGCGCGTTCACGGCGAAGCCGTGGTTGTGCGCGGTGACCTCGACCTTGCCGGTGGTGCGGTCCTGCACCGGCTGGTTGATGCCGCGGTGGCCGTACTTGAGCTTGTAGGTGCCGAAGCCCAGGGCGCGGCCGAGGATCTGGTTGCCGAAGCAGATGCCGAAGAACGGGGTGCCCCGCTCCAGCACGCCGCGCGCCACCTCGACCTGGTGGTCGGCGGTGGCCGGGTCGCCCGGGCCGTTGGAGAAGAACACGCCGTCGGGGGCGACCGCGTAGACGTCCTCGATCGTGGCGTTGGCCGGCAGCACGTGCACCTCGATGCCGCGCTCGGCCATCCGCTGCGGGGTCATCGCCTTGATGCCGAGGTCCAGGGCGGCGACGGTGAACCTCTTCCCGCCGATCGCCGGGACGACGTAGGGCTCGGTGGTGGCGACCTCGGCGCACAGGTCGGCGCCCTTCATCTCGGGCGCCTGCAGCACCCGGGCGAGCAGGGTCTGCTCGTCGGCCAGGGCCTCGCCGGAGAAGATGCCGACGCGCATCGCGCCGCGCTCGCGCAGGTGGCGGGTGAGCGCCCGGGTGTCGATGCCGCTGATGCCGACGACGCCCTGGCTGGCCAGCTCCTCGTCCAGCGAGCGGCGGGAGCGCCAGTTGGAGGCGACCCGGGCGGGGTCGCGGACGACGTACCCGGCGACCCAGATCTGCTTGGACTCGTCGTCCTCGTCGTTCCAGCCGGTGTTGCCGATCTGCGGGGCTGTCATCACGACCACCTGGCGGTGGTACGACGGGTCGGTCAGGGTCTCCTGGTAGCCGGACATGCCGGTGTTGAAGACCGCCTCGCCGAAGGTCTCGCCGACGGCGCCGTACGCCTGGCCGCGGAACGTCCGGCCGTCCTCCAGGATGAGCACGGCGGGCACTCGCTCCCGCCTGGTGCGAGGCGTGGTGGGGGCAGGTGCGGTCATGGGGCGGCCTCTTCCGTCTTCTTCGTCTTCGTTCGTTCGGTCAGAGCCTCGACCGCCTCGACCCAGGCGGTGTGCTCGTCGGGGTGGTCGGCCCGGAAGCCCGAGTCCAGGGCGGTGCCCCGGTGGTCCCAGGTGACGACCAGCAGCCCGGCGGGGACGACCTTCCCCGCGATGCCCGAGTCGCGCCGGGCGCCGGTCAGCGCCGCGGCGGGGATCCACAGGTCCTCGTCGCCGGGGCGGCGGACCAGGAGTCCCTGCTCGGTCAGGGTCAGCTCGGCCAGGCTGCGGGTGCCGAGGCCGTGCGCGACGACCCGGTCCAGCCAGTTCCCGGCCGTGGTGGAGCCGTGGTAGCGGCCCTTCGCCCGCAGCAGCGGCGCCCCGGGGTCGGCGGGCGCCGCGGGCAGCGGCGGCAGCTCGGACTGCAGCGTCCGGCGCCAGTTCCAGCCCTGCCGCATCAGCCAGTAGACCAGGGCGATCAGGATCAGCAGGCCGACCGTCCAGCCGATGTAACCGGGCCAGTTGGTGACCCTGGCCTGCTCGGCGGCGAGGCCGGTCACGCCAGCCCGTCCCGGTCGGCCAGCTCGCCGGCCAGCACGGTCGCGCGGCCGCGCAGGAAGGTCGCGTGCACGCGTCCGGGCAGGTCGAGGCCGCGGTAGGGGGTGTTTCGGCTGCGGGTGGCGAAGCTCTCGGGATCCACGGCACCACGGTACGCGGGATCGAAGAGCACCAGGTTCGCCGGCTCACCCACCGAGATCGGGCGGCCCTGGCCGGTGAGACGGCCGATCCGCGCCGGGCGGTACGACATGCGGTCCGCGACGGCCTCCCAGTTCAGCAGGCCGGTGTCCACCATCGTCTGCTGGACGACCGAGAGCGCCGTCTCCAGGCCGACCATGCCCATCGCGGCGACCGCCCACTCGCAGTCCTTGTCCTCCGCGGGGTGCGGGGCGTGGTCGGTGGCGACCGCGTCGATGGTGCCGTCGGCGAGCGCGGCGCGCAGCGCCTCGACGTCGGCGGCGGTGCGCAGCGGCGGGTTGACCTTGTAGACCGGGTCGTAGGTGCGCACCAGCTCGTCGGTGAGCAGCAGGTGGTGCGGGGTGACCTCGGCGGTGACGTTCCAGCCCTTGGCCTTGGCCCAGCGGATGATCTCGACCGAGCCGGCCGTGGAGACGTGGCAGACGTGCAGGCGGGAGCCGACGTGCGCGGCGAGCAGCACGTCGCGGGCGATGATCGACTCCTCGGCGACGGCCGGCCAGCCACCGAGCCCGAGCTCGCCGGAGACCTGGCCCTCGTTCATCTGGGCGCCCTCCGTGAGGCGGGGCTCCTGGGCGTGCTGGGCGACGACGCCGTCGAAGGCCTTCACGTACTCCAGGGCGCGGCGCATGATGACCGCGTCGTCGACGCACTTGCCGTCGTCGGAGAAGACCCGGACCCCGGCCGCGGAGTCGTGCATGGCGCCGAGCTCGGCGAGCTTCTTGCCCTCCAGGCCGACGGTGACGGCGCCGACCGGCTGCACGTCGCAGTAGCCGGACTCCTGGCCGAGCCGCCAGACCTGCTCGACGACGCCGGCGGTGTCGGCGACGGGGAAGGTGTTGGCCATCGCGTGGACGGCGGTGTAGCCGCCCTTGGCGGCGGCCTGGGTGCCGGTGAGGACGGTCTCGGCGTCCTCGCGGCCGGGCTCGCGCAGGTGGGTGTGCAGGTCGACCAGGCCGGGCAGGGCGATCAGGCCGTGGGCGTCGATGTCGACGTCCGCCTCGACGGTCAGGCCCTCGCCGATCTCCCGGACGACGCCGTCGGCGATGTGGATGTCCTTGGGGGCACCGCCGAGGATCTGGGCGTTGCGGATCAGGTAGCTGGTCACTGGGCGGTCTCCGAGGAGTCGGTGCGGGGGCTGTCGGCGAGGGTGGCTCCGCCGAGCAGCAGGTAGAGGACGGCCATCCGGATGGAGACGCCGTTGGCGACCTGCTCGACCACGGTGCAGCGCGGCGAGTCGGCGACCTCGGCGGTGATCTCCATGCCGCGGACCATCGGGCCGGGGTGCATCACGATGGCGTGCTCGGGGAGCTGCGCCATCCGGATGCCGTCCATGCCGTAGCGGCGGGAGTACTCGCGCTCGGTGGGGAAGAAGGCGGCGTTCATCCGCTCGCGCTGGACGCGGAGCATCATCAGCGCGTCGGTCTTCGGCAGCACCGCGTCCAGGTCGTAGCTGACCTGGCAGGGCCAGTTCTCGATGCCGATCGGCACCAGGGTGGGCGGGGCGACGAAGGTGACCTCGGCGCCGAGCGTGGTCAGCAGGTGCACGTTGGAGCGGGCGACCCGGCTGTGCAGGACGTCGCCGACGATGGTGACCCGGCGGCCGGCGAGGTCCCGGCCGGGGCCGGGGTTGAGGTGGCGGCGCATGGTGAAGGCGTCGAGCAGGGCCTGGGTGGGGTGCTCGTGGGTGCCGTCGCCGGCGTTGATGACGCTGCCGTGCAGCCACTCGGACCGGGCGAGCCGGGCCGGCGCGCCGGAGGCGTGGTGCCGGATGACGACCGCGTCGGCGCCCATGGCCTGGAGGGTGAGCGCGGTGTCCTTGAGGCTCTCGCCCTTGGAGACCGAGGAGCCCTTGGCGGAGAAGTTGATGACGTCCGCGGAGAGCCGCTTCTCGGCGACCTCGAAGGAGGTCTTGGTACGGGTCGAGTCCTCGAAGAAGAGGTTGACGACGGTGCGGCCGCGCAGGGTCGGCAGCTTCTTGACGGCGCGTCCGGAGAGCTGGGCGAGCTCCTCGGCGGTGTCCAGGATGAGCAGGGCGTCGTCGCGGGCGAGGTCGGCGGTGGAGACGAGGTGGCGCTTCACGCGGGTCACTCCGGAAGGTGCGGTTCGGCGGCGAGCGCCTGGGTGGAACGGGCCGTGTAGTCGCGGTCGCCGACGAGGACGGCGTCCCGGCCGTCGCTGTCGGCGAGCTGCACCTGGACGGCCTCGCGCAGCGAGGTGGGCAGGTTCTTGCCCACGTAGTCGGCGCGGATGGGCAGCTCGCGGTGGCCGCGGTCGACCAGGACGGCGAGCTGGACGGCGCGCGGGCGGCCGATGTCGCTGAGGGCGTCGAGCGCGGCGCGGATGGTGCGGCCGGAGAAGAGCACGTCGTCGACGAGGACGACCAGCTTGCCGTCGATGCCGGAGGCCGGGATCTCGGTGTGCTCCAGGGCGCGGGCCGGCTTCAGCCGCAGGTCGTCCCGGTACATCGTGATGTCCAGGGTGCCGAGCGGGATGTCGCGGCCGGTGATCTGCGTCAGCCGGGCGTGCAGCCGGCGGGCGAGGTGGACACCGCGGGTGTGGATGCCGAGCAGGACGACGTCCTCGGCACCCTTGGCACGCTCCACGATCTCGTGGGCGATCCGGGTGACGACCCGGGCGATGTCGGTGGCGTCCAGCACCTGGTGGGGCGGACGCGGCGCAGTGGTTCCGTCTGTGGTCATGCCGAAGCGGACCTCCTTCCCCGCCTCACGGGACGGGTCTTAAAGGATGTCTGGGATTGGCGCCCGGCGCACCGGGGCCGCGCCCATGCTATCAGTGTGGCCCCCACCCTCCGGGAGGGCGCCGTTCCGTTTGCCGTCCCCGCAGGTCAGCCCGCATCCCGGGGGCCGATCGGCGGCCTGCCGCCGCACTATTCGCACGACTGCCCCATTCGGCTTGACGCGACTACCTCACTCTACGTAACCTCACAGTGAGTTACGGGACCGGCGCCGTACCCACCGGTTCGGACGAACGGTCCGCGGTCACCACCCGCGCTCTCGTGGCTCTTCACTGCACGCGAAGCAATATTGTCCGGGGAGATCAATGTCCAGCGACTACGCGAAGCAACTCGGGGCGAAGCTCCGGGCCATCCGCACTCAGCAGGGGCTCTCCCTGCACGGCGTCGAGGAGAAGTCCCAGGGTCGCTGGAAGGCCGTCGTCGTCGGCTCCTACGAGCGCGGCGACCGTGCCGTCACCGTGCAGCGCCTCGCCGAGCTGGCGGAGTTCTACGGCGTGCCGGTGCAGGAGCTGCTGCCCGGCGGCACTCCCGGCGGTGCGGCCGAGCCTCCGCCGCGCCTGGTCCTCGACCTGGAGAGACTGACCCAGGTCCCGTCGGAGAAGGCCGGCCCGCTGCAGCGCTACGCGGCCACCATCCAGAGCCAGCGCGGCGACTACAACGGCAAGGTGCTCTCGATCCGCCAGGACGACCTGCGCACCCTGGCCGTGATCTACGACCAGTCGCCGTCGATCCTCACCGAGCAGCTGATCAGCTGGGGCGTGCTGAACCCGGACGCGCGCCGCGCCGTCCGCGAGGAAGACGCGGGCTGACCCCTTCTCCCCTCCTTTGCAGAAACGTCACGGCCGGGGGGGTGGGGGGCGGTGGGCACCCACCCCCCCCCG
>NZ_JBFBJY010000115.1:0-5922 GCF_040702125.1 Kitasatospora sp. NPDC085895
GAGGTGGGTGTGGGCGTCCCACAGCACCACGGCGACGTACGCGGCCTCCGAGGGGAAGACGTTGAAGCGGCGGTGGTGGGCCTCGACGGCGTCGAGCAGGGCGGCGCCGTCCTCGACCACGGTGCCGTCGGGGCCGGTGTTCTGGCTCTTAAGGGCGGGGGGCTGGGGGGCGGTCATGCGGCGTCTCCCGTGGGGTTGTTGGCGATGGACCAGGTGAGGGCGCTGCGGATGGTCGCGTCGACGTCGCGCGGGGGCAGGCCGGCCGCCTCGCCTGCTGCCTTAAGAGCGTCTTCGACTTCGCCGCGGCCGAGTTGGCCGTTGGCGATGAAGCGGCCCAGGGCGCGGGCGGCGCGGGTGAGGGCCCAGTTGCGGGTGCCCTCCGCGGCGGTGGCGACGTTGGCGGCCTCATTGCGCAGGGCCGCCGCCGCATACCCACCGGCGCGTCCGGCACGGACACAGGAAACGGCCCGAATCGGCCGCGCTGCTGGCGCAGGTGGGGCCAGGAGCGCGGCCAGCCAGGCGGGCAGCGGGACCGGTTCGGCGTCGTGCTCGACGGTGTACGGCCGGCCGCCGACCACCGAGCCGGGAGCGACCACGTAGCCACCGGCGGCCCGGGTGTCGATCTTCCAGCCGAGCCCGCGACCCCGGTCGCCGCTGCTGTTCCGCAGGGCGAGGCCGGACGGGGCGGCGAAGTACAGGTGCAGCCCGCCAAGCCGGGTGCGGACGGTGAACGTGCCCACCGGGTACGGCTGCCGGTGCCGCTCGCACAGGGCGGCGAGGACGTCGGCGCCGTCCCGAACCCCGAGCGTCGCCCACGGCTCGGGCGGGGTGTCGCCGGGGTGCTTGGGCACGTCCAGATCAACCACCACCAACCCAGATGGGCCGGTGGCGACACCGATGTTGTACGGGCCGTGGCCCCACGCCCGGCGGATCGCGGCGGGGTCGGTGGTGGCGCGCTGCTCCCAGCGTTGGTGGCTGGTGGTGCAGGGGCCGGTGCGGGGGCAGTGGTCTTCGGCGTGCAGGGCGGGGCGCTTGCTGCCGGGGTGGAGCGGGAAGAGGTGGTGGCCGCGCTCGGCGGCGGCCAGGGCGGCGGTGAGCAGGGTGTTGGGTGCGGTCATCCGCGGGTGGTCCTTCCAGGGGCGCCCGCCGCCGGCCCGCGCACGGGCCGGCGGCGGGCGGAGGGTCACAGGTCGAACAGGCTGTCCGGCTCGGCGACCGGGGTAGTGGTGCGCTGCTGGCGGCGGGCGAGGGTGCGGGCGCCGTCGTGGCAGGTCGGGCACCACGTGGCGAGGGCGCGCTTGGGCAGGGCCGCCGTGCGGTGCGGGGGCAGCAACAAGTCGGCCGGGTCGGCGGGGGCGACGATCAGGCGGACGGTGCCGCCACCGTGGTGCTGCTGGTAGCCGCCGTGCTCGCGCTTACAGCGGCCACCGTCCTTGGCGTGGTTCTTGCCGCAGGCGCCGCGGCACTGGCAGCGGCCGGCCGCGGCGGCCAGCACGGCCAGCCAGATGCTGTCGGTGGCGCCGCCCAGCGGCGGCACCCGCCCCGGGGTCACCGGAGGGCTCCCGCGGTGAGGTCGTTGACCAGGTGGGCGTGCGCGTTCACGTGGCCGACCAGGGCGGCGATGACCTGCTTGGCCTGCCGGGTCATGTCCGGGCTCAGCTGGGTGCTGGACGGGGCGACCAACAGGTCGGCGGGGACCGGGATGAGGACGGTGGCGGTGAGGAGCAGGGAGGTGCGGTCGGTGCGGTCGGGCCGGGCGAGGGCGGTGAAGCCGGCGCGTCCGGTGGCCCACGGGTCCGGCTGCCAGTCGGCGACCATGCGGGCGGGCCAGGTGGCCAGGGCGCGGTGCCGCAGCGGGACCTCGATCCGCAGGGCCAGGTCGTCGGTGTCCTCGCCCTGGGTGGTGAGGGTGATGGTGTGGAGGTCGGGGCGGAGGTGGACGTAGCCGGGGGCCATGACCGGGGCGGTGGCGATCCGCCAGGCGGCGCGGGCGAATTCGGCCGGGCTGAGCGGGTCGCCGAAGTCGTTGAGCAGGGGGCTGTTGTTGGCGAGGTAGACGCCGAAGCGGGAGCGGCCGTCGGACGCCCGGGCCTTGTCGGTCTTGTCGTCGGTGAGGGCGAGCGTGCGGGTGGTGAACTCGGGCATGCTGGAGTCCTGGTTCGTCTCGTACGGACTGGATGGGCCCCGCAGCAGCCGCTCTCTGCCAAGAAATGACGGCCGCTGCGGGGCTTTGTGCTGATCGAGCTGTGTGGGGCTGCCTAGAACGGGGGCTCCGCGGTCGGCGCGGCGCCGGCCGGGGCGGGGGCGGTCCTGGCGGCGGCCCACGGGTCGTCGGCGGCCGGGGCCGGCCCGGTGGTGCCGGTGCGCTGGGTCTTGGTGACGGTGGCGGTGGCGAACTTGAGGCTGGGGCCGATGTCGTCGAGGTCGAGGCCGAGCATGGAGCGGTTCTCGCCCTCGGGGGTCTGCCAGTTGTGCTGGACGAGTCGGCCGGTGGCGACCACGCGCATGCCCTTGGTCAGGGTGTCGGCGGCGTGTTCGGCGATCTCGCGCCAGGCGGTGGTGCGCAGGAACAGCGCGGTGCCGTCCTTCCACTGGCCGGCGGTCTTGTCCCAGGTGCGCGGGGTGGAGGCGATGGTGAAGCGGGCCATCGCCACGCCGGTGGGGGTGAAGCGCAGTTCGGGGTCGTCGGTGAGGTTGCCGACGACGGTGATCGGGGTCTCTCCCACGGACACGGGGCCCTCCCAGGGGCGCTCGGTGGTGTCGGGAGCGGGTCTGTCCGTCCCCCGCACCGCCCGCGCGCCGGCCGCTGGTGGCGGCGGTGGCGCGGGCGGCACGGCCGGTCGGTACAGGCCGGGGTCAGCGGTTGCGGTTGGAGACGTTGACGGACAGGTTCACGGCGCCGCCTCGGCCGCTGCCTCCGGTGTTCTTGAGGAGCCAGGCGAGGGCGAGGACGGCGGCGAGCAGGCCGAGCCCGGTGGTGGCGGCGGCGACCGCCTGGAACAGGAAGCCGAGACCGATGCCGGCGGCGCCGGCGCCGATCCCGCCGGCGAGCAGCCGGGCCGGCCACACGTCCCGGCCCGCCGCCGGGGCCGGGCTGGGCAGGTAGACGGCGGTGGGCTCGATCGGCGCCGCGGCCTGCTGGCGCGTCAGGTGCGGTGCCGGTGCAGGCCGGTAGACGGTGAGCGGGGCGGCGGTGGGCGGTGCGGTGTAGAGGGGTTGGCCGTCGGCGGTGTAGAGCACCGCCGGAGCGGGCGCGTGCAGCGGGGCGTTGTGCATGGCGGTGCTCTCCTCGGGGCTGGGTCAGTGGTGGGTGATGAGGGCGGCCAGGGCGGTTAGAAAGGTGTTGACGGGTCCGGCGGCGCCGGTGGAGGCGAGGGTGAAGCCGGACAGCCAGAGCGTTCCGGCGGTGGGCAGGGAGACGCGCCGGCCGCGGATCAGCAGGACGCTGATGGTGGCGAACAGGACGGTCAGGCTGATGGAGACGATCACGAGCTGGGGTCCCTTTCCGGGCGTCGGTACGGGGTGCGGGCGGCGCCGCCCGGAGGGTCCGGGCGGCGCCGTGGTGCCTGTTGGCTGCCTGTTGTGTGGCCTGTCTGTCGCCTGTTGCCTGTCGCCTGTCTGTCGCCTGTAGTCCCGCAGGTCAGACAGGGGGATGACAGGCCCGGGAGCGTCCGAACCCCTCTCCACGCAGCGGGGACGACAGGCGACAGACAGGCGCCGCGGGTCAGTCCTCGGCGGGCGGCTGCGGGGCGTGCCGGTGGTGGACGTAGCGGGCCTTGCTGCCCTCGCCGACCCGGACGACCTCGCCCGCCTCCGCCCACGCCTTGAGCCAGCCGACGATCGTCGGCCGGGTGGTGCCGAACTCGGGCCGCAGGACCTTCTCCATCGCGGACGCGCCGGTCCCGTTCGGCCCGGCGGAGAGCAGCAGGGCCAGCGCGGCGTCCTTGGCGCCGGGCTCCTCCGGGGTGGCCGGCTCGCGGCCGCTGGTCCAGGTGGACGGGTCGGACCAGTCGGTGGCGCTCGCGCCGCCGCTGCCGGGCTCGTCCGCCGGGGGCAGCAGCCAGATCGATTCCAGGTCGTCCGGGTCGACGGCCGGGGTCTGGTCCCAGTGGGCGGTGTGCTTCCACCCGCCGGGCAGCGGGCCGGTGTTCAGCCCTCGCTCGGTGTCGCCCGCCGCGGGTGCCGGTGCGGGGCCGCCGGCCGGGACCGGGGTGGGCTCGCTCCACAGGTGGCCGCAGCGCTCGATCAGCCACCGGTTCACGTAGTCCGGGCCGGCGGCCTCCAGCGACGGCGCGTCGAGCTGGGGGCGGCGGTGGGCGGTGCGGGCGCAGACGTCCTCGATCTGGGCGGGGGTGATGCGCCACTGGCGGCCCTTGGCGGGCTGCTTGCCCTCGGTGCCGACCAGCAGCGAACCCGGCCCGTCGAAGCTGTCCTCGGCGCGCAGGGCGCGCCAGCCGAAGAGGTGGCCGAGCTCGGAGTCCTCGAACGCCCCGGTCGCGACCCGGTTGGACGCCATCTTGCGGACCAGCGGGTCCGGCATGACGTCCTGCGTCACCCGCAGCACGGAGACCACGGCCCGGATCGCCATGGCCCGGGCGATCCGGATCACCTCCGACACCCCGGCGAGCACCTGGCGGGCCTCGCGGGTGGCGGCGACCTCGGCGCCCTCATCCATGACGATCACGATCTCCGGGATGTCGGGGCCGACCGGGAGCTTGTCGTCGTTGGCGTCGCGCATGGCGTCCTGGTAGGCGACCTTGCGGCGCTTGGCGATCCGCACCGCCGCCTCCAGCATCCGCTTCGCCTCCGCCGGGGTCGAGGCGACCCAGTCCACGCCCGGCACCGGGATGTCCGCTTCGGCCCAGCGCGAGCCGGCGCGGTGGATTTGGGCGTCGCGCCAGGCGTTCAGCCAGGGCAAGCCGATCGATCCGGCGTTGAGGTCAATCACCCACACCAGGGTGTCGTTGGTCTGATTCAGCAGGGCGATCAGGGCGTGCAGCCAGTTCGTCTTGCCGGACCCGGTCGGGCCGGTGACGATCGTGGACGCCTGCCGCAGGTCCAACTCCGCCCGCGCCCCGTCCGAGAGCAGCCCGACCGGGACCGGATTGTTGACCGTGGTGACCTCGGCCAACTCGTCGACCGGGAAGGGCAGCTCGACGCCGGCCAGGGACTTGGTGGTCACCATGACCAGCACCCGGCGCCGGGAGATGC
The DNA here is from genome assembly GCF_040702125.1 of Kitasatospora sp. NPDC085895. Classification (NCBI taxonomy): domain Bacteria; kingdom Bacillati; phylum Actinomycetota; class Actinomycetes; order Kitasatosporales; family Streptomycetaceae; genus Kitasatospora; species Kitasatospora sp. NPDC085895. The sequence continues at coordinate 5,212 of NZ_JBFBJY010000115.1, forward strand.
CGGGCGACGTCTGGAGACCGCAGCCCTCGGGCAGGTCCAAATCGGAGCCGAGGGCCTCGGTGCGGTCGGTGATGGCACGGCGGGTGGTGCCGCCCTCGGGCAGCTCCAGCTCCAGGGTGTAGCCGGCGCCGGACGGCCAGTGCTCGATGCCGAGCACCACCACGTCGACGTTGCAGACGCGCTTGATGCGGTTGGTCCAGTCGGCGGCCATCTGCCGGCGGGCGCCGATCAGCAGCAGGTGCCGCCTTGCCTCCTGCTCGACCTGCTCGTGTCCGGCGAGGACCGGGGCCAGTGTGCCGGTGGCGATCCCGGCCACCGCCAGGGAGCCGAGGTGGGGCCAGGTGAAGGGGCCGCCGTGGGCGATCGCCCACGAGGTCCAGCCGCCGGCGGTGAGCCAGCAGGCGGCGCGGAACGTCGTGGTGGCGGCGGTCAGCCGCCGGCGGGTGGCGGCGAGCGTGGCGCCGAGGGCTCCGGCCGCGCCGGCGGCGAGCGCCCAGCCGGCGGGCATGCCGGTGGCGTGGCCGAGGCTGGCGGTGGTGAGGGCGCCGAGGGTGCCGTTGACGGTGCCGGACAGCACCCCGTGGCCGGCCTTCCAGTCGATCGTGAACGGCGGTGGGTTCTTGCTCTTGCGGGTGGTCATGGGGCGGTTCCTCCGCGGGAAGCGGCCGGGCCGCCCCCCCGTGGGGGGGGGGGCGGCCCGGGGTGGTGGGT
>NZ_JBFBJY010000115.1:5932-16593 GCF_040702125.1 Kitasatospora sp. NPDC085895
GGCGGCGCCCCGCGCGCGGGGCGGCCCCCCCCCGGCCGGGTGTTGGTGGTGCGGGGAAGGGAGTGGGTTACTGGACGTTCCACTTGCGCTCGGCCTCCAGGCCGTTGCGCGGGTTCTCGTTGCGCTCCAGGTCGTCCGCGTGGGCCTGCCGGAAGACCGGGGCGACGTTCTCCAGCGCCTGGATGACCCGGCCCATGGCCTGGTAGCCCTGCGCGATCTCCTCGGAGACGACCGGGTCGAGCGGCAGGCTTTCGCGGCCCTGCTCCGCGAGGACGCGGAGGACTTCCTGGAGGGTGGCGAACGCGACGGGCAGGTCGTCGGCGAGGACGCCGAACTCGGTCATGTGCTCGGGGTCGAACGTGGACGCGGCCTGGAGCATCACGTCCGCCGCGGACGACAGGGAGAAGGTCGGGACGGACTGCTGGTCGGACACGGTGGCCTCCTGGACGGTGGGCTTGCCGATGTTGATCCGGGCCGCCACCCGCCCGACCTTCGCCAGGGCGGGGGCGGCCTTGCTCTTAAGAGCCGAAGCGGCCGAGGTGGTGCCGGGCTGCTGGACGCTCTCCGCCGGGACCGGCACCGCGGAGGCGTCCGGCGTACCGGCGGCGGCGCCGAGGATGGCGGCGTCGCGCGCCTCCCGGGCCGCGCGGGCACGGGAGGAGAGTCGCTGCCAGGTGCGGCGCATGTGCGAGGCGACCCGGCCGGGGTGGCGCCAGTTGAACGCCGCGACGGACGCGGCGCCGACCAGACCGGTCGCCAGGGCGGCGGCGGTCATCCGGGCCCGGTACCGCCAGGCGGAGCGCCGCAGCTTCTTGGCCTGCTCCGGCGTCGCCGCCCGCAGGTCCGCTGCACCCTTGCCGGGCTTGCCGGGGCGGGTGGCGGCGCCGGTGACGGGGTCGATCCCGGCCCGGCGCAGGGCCTTCGCATGGCCCTTGGCCAGGTTCCGGGCGGTCCGCGCCTCGGCCTTCGCGGCGCGCTGCGGGGACGGAAGAGGCCACCGCCCCGCCGCACCAGCCCCGGCCTCGGTGCCGCTGCGGGCGGCGGTCCGGGCGGCCTTGGCCAGGGTGAACGCCGGACCCGACGACTCCCGACCCGTGCCGACCACGGCCGGACGGTGCCGAGGGGGCGTCACGCCCGGCGTGCTGGTGGCGCGGTGGGCACGGGTGGTGGTCTGGCTCTGCGCCGGGGCGGCCCCGCCGCTGGCGGCGGCACGGCCGCCCCGGGCGCCGCTGGTAGCGCCAGCGGCACTGCCACTGCGGCGGGCCTGCGGGATGGAGCCGAGCGGGGCTGGCCGGACTGCCGTGCGGTGTCCGGCGGCCTGCCGCGGGGTGTGGTGGAGGGCGGTGGCCTGTCGGGTGCGGGCCCGGTTGGCGCGGGCGCGGCGGGCCAGGGCGCCGACCGCGGCCGCCCCGGCGACCACGCCGGCGGTGGCGAGGGTGGCCGGGCCGCCGAGGGCGAGGGCGCCGGCGGTGAGGCCGCCCGCGGTGTTCGCGGCGGCCACCGCCAGCGGCAGCCCCGGCACCGCCGCCGCGACGGGCGCGGTGGACTTGCCGGGCTTGTCGGCGGCGGGGGGTGTGGTGGTCGGGGGCGCCGGGGCAGCCTCGACCACGGTCGTGGTGGCGTCGGACACGTCGGTCTCCCTCAAGGTCACAGCCGGTCGGGTTCCATCGAGAAGAACAGGACGTTGGCCTGCTCCAGCTGCGGGTTCTGCCGGGTCAGTTCGGCGCGGATGTTGCGGTAGGCGCGGGCGCGGCTGCCGCCCGGGGCGACCGGGATGGTGCCCTCGGTGGTGAAGACCCCGAACCCGGTGCTGATCTTGACCTGAAGGGTGATCAGCCAGGAGTAGAGGACGGGCTGCACGGGGGCGGTGGTGGTGTTCTCGGGCACGGTGGATTGCTCCGTCGAGTCGAAGAGGGAAGGCAGGAAGTGCGGCCGCGGGTACGGGCCGGGCGGGGCGTACCCGCCGTACCCGCAGTGCGCGGAACAGGCAGGTACGCGGGCCGCGCGGCGCACCCGCAGCCGGGCGAAGAAGAGGACCGCGGCTGGGTCAGGCGGGCACGCGGTCGACCGCGGTGAGGGAGCGGAGGGCGGCCTGTACCCGCTGGGCGCGGGTCTGGCCGATGCCGTACTCGGCGCGCAGGGTGCGCACCGACGGCACGTCGCCGCGGGCGAGCAGGTTCGCGAACTCGGCCGCCGCGGCCGGCGCCAGCTCGTCCCACTCGGCCGGGTCGTCCTGCAGGTCATCGGCCCCGTCGGCCGTCTGCTCGGCGGCGCCAGGGGTGGGCTCGTCCACAGGCTGTGGACACTCGTTCGGCTCCGCGAGCGTGACGATGGGACGGGCCGGGAGCGGCAGGAATGCCAACTCCCGCACCGGCTCCACCCCCGGAGCCAGCTCCGGCTCCTGCCCCGCCACGGAAGCGAGTACGGGGGCCGGGTACACCTTGGGTGCGGCGGGTACGGGCTGCGGCTCGGCGGGTGCGGCCGCGGGTACGGGTGCCACCGCGGACCGTTCGACCGGCGCGACCGGGGCCGCGGCGGGCTGGTTGGTAGTGGTGGTGTCGGCGGCGTGGAGGACGTGGACGCGCCACAGCACCAGGGGGGCGATGGCGGACACCAGGACGATGAGCTGCCAGCCGGGGTGGAGCACCTTGGCGCCGAGCAGATGCGCGGCGGCGTTGGTGGCGATCATCCCGAGGACGGGCAGGAAGACCTCCCGGCCGGCGCGCAGGGCGCGGATGGCGTAGGTGTCCAGGGCGAGCGGCAGGCCGGCCGCGACCAGCGGGTGAAAGCCACACTGGACGGCCAGCACCCACTCGCCGTGCGCGGAGACGACCACGGCGGCGCCCATGGCCAGCCAGGCCAGGAAATCCATCCGGGTGTGCCTCACCGCACACCCCCGGCCCCGACCACCATCGCAGCGGCGGTGCAGTCGCGGTCGTGCTCAGCGGACAGCCGGGCGGCGTGGCGCTCGATGCGCTGGGCGAGCCGGTTGGCGCGTTCGCGGACCTGGCGCAGGGCCTCGTCCGCGTTGAAGTCGCTGTCCATCACGCCACCACCGTCCTCGCGCGCTGGGCGCGCTTGGCCAGGGTGGCCGTGTGGCGGTCGCGCTCGGCGGTGGTGAGGCCGCCGAAGACGCCGTGCCGCTCCTTGCGGGTGGTCGCCGCGGCCAGGCACGCCGCGCGCACCGGGCAGGTGGCGCAGATGTGCTTGGCGCGGAGCTCGGCGAACGCGGCGCCGTTGGGGTCGGTGTCGTGGTCGGGGAAGAACAGGTCCGCATCCGTGGTGGTGCACGCGGCCCGGGGCAGGTTGCCCGTCGTCGGCGCCACCACCACGACCGGCGCGGGGCCGGTGGGTCGGGCGGTCAGGTGCGGGCGGGTGGTGCCGCGGATGCCGCGGCGCACGAAGCGGGCCATCACGCTGCCGCCTTCCACACCTGGACCCGGTGGCGCTCCGCGGTGCGCATCAGCGCCTTCGCGTAGCGGGCCGGCTCGGGGGCCAGGTCGCGCAGCACGTCCCGGGCCACGTCGAGCCGGACCGCCGAGTCGGCGGGCGTCTCGTCGGTGGCGCCGGTGAACAGCTCCACGTCGATGCCGAAGGCCAGCTCGGCGAACTCGGAGGCCGTGACGGCCTCCTGGCCTGCAACAATCAATCGCACGGGTCTACCTCGTTCCAGTGGTGGGAGGTGGGCCCGAGGGCCGCCGCGCCTACCTTGGCCGGGAGCGCGGCGGCCCGACTCGGGCCATGGCCGCTCGTCAGATCACGAGCGGCGATGCCCCCGATCCGCCGCAGATGCGGGTCGGATCGGGGGCGAAGATCAGAGGGTGGTGCGCGGGCTTCACCGGCTGCCGTTGCCTCGGCCGGCCGGTCCCGAGCCCGAAATCGGATGCGCCGGTGTTGCTGCTCCGGCGCCAACAGGCGGCGCACCCCCGGGGAACCCGGGCGTGCTGCGTGGCTCGCTGCCGCTGCGACATCACCCGGTCGCCACGGGGGCGGTCTGTCTCATCCCGCCACGTGCTGTGAGACCCCGCTGGTCCACTCGGCTCGCCATCCAGCCGTACGAATCGGCCTGGTCAGCGTCCGTCCGTCCCCACACCCGACCGAAGCGGGTGGCATGCCACTGCGTAGGGGGAGGGCCTTGACCACGGCGGTTCACCATCGACCCGAAGACCTAGATGCCTGCCGCGACCGCCGCCCTCGCGTCGGTCTCGCACGATCACTGTTCAGTTCTCAAGCAACGAGCACGGCCTTCAGGGGGCTGTCACCCCGCCCCTCCGGGCGCATCTGTGCAGCTCAAATGACGTCCGAGGCATCACCTCGGCTTCACACGTCCTAGGATGTCCTAGGACGTGTGTGATCGCAAGTGTTTCGCTTGATCCCGTCCTAGGACGTGTGATGGGTAGGCTCTAGCTGTGACGATTGCCGCCGACAGCCCCCGACAGCCATACGAACAGCTCTCGGACCTTCTGCGGAAGCAGATCCTCTCGGGCGACATCCAGCCCGGAGAAAAGCTTCTGTCGGTCCGTCAGCTTGCCGAAAAGCACAAGACCACGACGACCACAGTTCAGAAGGCCATCAACGTGCTTCGAACCGAGGGCCTGGTCCTGACCTCTGGACGCGGCAGTTTCGCCCGTGATCCGAAGGAGGCTCAGGTCGCCGGGAACACCCCCGACGTACGTGAGCTACTGCGTCGCCTTGATGACTACGACCTCCAGTTGTCGGAGCTTCGCGACCGTGTCGCCGCCCTCGAAGAGGGCCAATCCGGCCGCGCTGACGACACCAAGTAAGCCGGAACTCGGCGGGAAGCGCAGTGCGCAGGGGTTAACACCCAGTCCTGTTACCTGTTAACCCCTGACAGCGCTGTGCTCACGCGGCCATCATGTTGGCTCGACCGGTCGTCCGTACGGGGGTGCGATGAAGACCAAGCTCCAGGCTGCACGCGTCGGGCGTGGCTGGACGCAGAGCCAGTTGATCGACGAACTGGAGACCGCGGCGAGGCGGCTTCGTCGAGACCTGCCGGGCCGCGACAGCCTCAAGACGCAAGTCTCCTACTTCGAGAACGGGCGAAGGTCAGTAGGTCCCGAGTACCAGCTTCTCTTCCGGGAGGTGTACCAGGCGACCAACGCCGACCTCGGCTTTCCCGACGAAAGCCCATCGCTCTCGTCAGCCCTCGAAGTACCGGCACTGAGTGCCGTGCCCGCAGTCCAGGTACTCCCGAACCCGGCCAACCCGGCAGTCATCGCCTACCTCCAGTCCGTGTTCGTGCAGCACTGCATTGCCGAGCCGGTGGTGGGGCCTCGCTTTCTCGTGCCCCCCGTGCAGGCCCAGATGCCGCTCATTGAGCAGCTCTGCCAAACCGCTCGTAGCAGTCTCCGCGGGGACGCACTCCGGGTCGGCGCTCGGTATGCCGAGTTCCTCGGTTGGCTACACCAAGACAGCGGGAACGTGCAGGCGGCGATGCACTGGACGGCCAGGGCGCTGGACTACGCGCACGAGCTGGACGACCGCGTCCTGTCCTCGTACATCCAGCAGCGCCGGAGCAACATCGCCACCGAGGCGGGACAACCCGGCCATGGACTCGGCCTCGCTCGCGCTGCCCTGAGCGGCGGGCGGGACCTGCCCTTCTCGGTGAGGGCGGTGGCGCTCAGGCAACTGGCGAACGCGCATGCGCTGCTCGGCGAGGAGGCCGAATGCCATGCTGCCCTGGACCAGGCGAGAACAGCGGCCGAGCAGGGGGCGGGCGAGCAATCCGACCTGGCCGGCTATTGCACCGTCGCTTACATCGACATGGAAGCGGCGAACTGCGACGTACGGCTTCGTCGGCCGACGGAGGCAGTAGACGTCTTTCGGGCGAGCCTCGCTCGGTGGCCGGACGGACAGGAACGGGACCGGGGCCTCCTCCAGGCTCGGCTAGCCAGTGCCAATGCCATCCTGGGGGACGTGGAGGGGGCGTACACCGCAGCTCAGGGAGCCCTTTCCACAGCGCAGACCACGGGGTCGGCGCGGATCCTTGAGGAGCTTTACCGGGTAGAGGGCCACCTCGCCCCGTGGCAGAAGCTCGTAGAGGTTGCCGAGTTCAAGAGGACTCTGCACAGTCTCCGGGGAGTCCCGGAGTGACCCGAAGGAGAGCCGTGCACCTGTTGCCAACGATCACCACGACGGACGTTCAAGAGCTGGCCCCGAAGGTCGCGATCTTGCCCATCGGGTCGTTTGAGCAGCACGGCGAATACCTGCCTCTCATCACTGACACCGCCATCGCCAGCGTTATCGCGGGCGAGCTGGCGGCGGCCTATCCGGTGCTCGCCCTTCCCCCGATCACCATGTCGTGCAGCCACGAGCACGGCACATGGCCCGGCACGGTCAGCATCAGTGCGCGCACGCTGTACGCCGTCGTGGATGACATCGCCGCGTCACTGGCCCGCTCAGGCATCGAGAAGCTCGTGCTGGTCAACGGGCACGGCGGCAACTACGTGCTCTCCAACATCGTCCAGGAGGCGAACGTCACCGACCGCCGGATGAGCTTGTTCCCCCTAGGCAGCGACTGGAGCAGGGCGCGAGCACACGCCAATCTCCGTTCTGATGCCCACGCGGACATGCACGCCGGCGAGATCGAGACCTCGATTTTGCTCCACGCGGCGCCAGACCTTGTGCGCCCCGGATATGAGGCAGCCGACCACGATGCTGGAGAACGCCGCTTCCTGCTTGTCGCCGGGATGCGCGAGTACACGGAGTCCGGAGTGATCGGCTTCCCATCGCAGGGCACCGCCGAGAAGGGCAAAGCCGTCCTCGCCAGCCTCGTGGCTGACTTCGCCCAGCACCTCCAGGCACTGACGCCCTGGTAATGGGTGCCAGCGCGGTTAGAGTCGTGGACTCGATTCAGCTGATCGTCGCCACACATGAGCCTCCCCGCTCCTAAGGCCTGTCTCTTGGTCATCTGCGGAGCCAGATGAGGATGGCTGCGAGGTGGAGTGCGGCCTGGTAGGCGATGGCGAGTTTGTCGGTGCGCATGGCCAGGCCGCGCCACTGCTTGAGGCGGTTGATGCACCGCTCAACGGTGTTGCGCTCCCTGTAGGCCGCGCGGTCGAAGCCGGGCGGTCGGCCTCCGGGTGAACCGCGCCGCTTGCGGTGGCGGACCTGGTCCACCGGCTGCGGGATGACCGTGCGGATGCGGCGTTCCCGCAGGTGGGAGCGGATCGCGCGAGCAGAGTAGGCGCGATCGGCGATCACCGTGTCGGGCCGGGTGCGTGGTCGCCCCGAGCCGGGGCGCGGAACGGGGATCGCCGCCATGACGGTCGTGAAGGCGGGTGCGTCGCCGGCCTGTCCGGCCGTGACGACGAGGGCCAGCGGGCGGGCCCGGGCATCGCTGGCCGGGTGGACCTTGGTGCTCAGGCCTCCGCGCGAGCGGCCGATGGCGTGGTCGGCCGGTTCGCCCCGACCGCCGTCACCCTTTGCGGGCGCCGACGGCGTGCTGGTGGGCCCGGCACACGGTCGAGTCCACCGACGTGGTCCAGCCGATGTCGTCGGCGGCGTCGGCCGAGGCCAGGACGGCGGCGAAGATCCGCTGCCAGGTGCCGTCGACCGCCCATCGCAGCAGCCGCTTGTGGGCGGTCTGGAACGGGCCCAGTTCCTCCGGCAGGTCCCGCCAGGGCGAGCACGTGCGGTACTTCCACGCGATCGCCTCGAGCGTGCGCCGGTGGTCGGCTCACCGCCGCCCACGGACCGGATCGGCCGGCATCAACGGCTCGATCCGGTCCCACATCGCATCACTGATCACCAACCGGACAGACACATCCGATCAACTGCTCAGCCCATCAAAGAGACACGCCTTAAGCCCCGCAGGGCAGCGCGTCACGGAATGCCAGTGGTGCTTGACCCCAACGACGAACCGGCCCAGCGATATCCGCGGGCCGGATCGTCGGAGCAATGGCTCGGCTAAGCCGCAAGTGTGGTCTACACACCCAGAGGTGGGCTACTCAGAGTGAGCGGTCGATAGCGGCTTGATACGCCCTACGGCGACAGTCTGAACTGGGACCCCATCGATCTCCTGGGGGAGATCAGGCCTGTCGTCATCGCTTACGAGCTGAACCTTGACGACGTAGGCGCTCTTGGTTCCGCCGATGCCGACGCCATTGACTCGCGGGTCGTCGGCGAGCATCTGCGCGAGGGCACGCTTTGCAGCGCGAGCAGCTTCAATCGTCACCATGGGTCCTCCACGTCGGTTCAGAACGCAAGTGTGGCATGAATCTGTTCCAAGACGGGAGATAGAGGATTGGCGTATGTCACAGGATTCCCCCCCGGACCACTCTCGCTGCCCGCGAAGAGGAGCCCCACAGCAGCAGGCGGATCAACCGAGAAGACGAGGGAACCGCTGTCCCCTCCCTCGCTGAAGGGGCGATCCCCGTCCTGCCCCAAGATCGAAATCTGGTTGTCAAAAGTGAGAACCCCGAGCGGCTCTCCGTAGTCGACCCAGAGGTTCTCAAGCTCGAACATCAAGATCATGCCGTTCGTCTCGTCCGTAGTCCTTCCGATCTTCTTGACAGCTAGTCCTTCCTCCGGCTCGGCAAGGCCGGTCACCCCGTATGGGAAGGTGAGATCAAGGACATCAGCCAGGGTCTTGTCAATCGCACAGGTGGCGGCATCTACGGCGTTCGGCGTAGTTAAGAGTTCAACGACAACGCCAAGCTCGCCGATCTTGTCGGCGGCCGTCCCATGATCGTAGGGGCCGGGTTGGAGGATCGGGTCACCCGAGCTCCCACGGTTGCTCGCCGCCAGGACATGGTTATTGGACAACGCATGTACATCAGTAGAACCAGCCACATGCACGAATGCGCCGAGAGTCCCGGCAGTCACCAGCGGGTGGCCAATAGACACCCCTGGTACAAGCGGCCTCGCCTTCCCGGTGTACAGGGGGCGGACACGGCCCACGAACTGGACGACCGCCTCGTCATGGGCCATATCCGTCAAGTAGTGCACTACTCGGCGAGTCTCCTCGTTCTGGTCTTGAACCTGGATGCCGAGGCTGTAGCCACCCTCCTTGCTCGTCGGCGCAATGCCGACTGCAACCCCTCCGGCGCTAGGCGCTTGCGGCGGGGCGCCGAAACTTAGGTTCTTCCTCTCGACAACTGCCATCGGTCCTGCCGCGACTCGATGCGCCAACGGCTCCCCGGTTCTCAGCTGATGGAGAAACTCCTTCTTCAGCGACCTGGCGGAATCGAGTTTCATGGCCGCCTCCTTTGATGATCATTCAAAGAGTTCCAGGCATGGGAGATACACCAAGTATCACCCCCACTACAGGACCGCAGCGCGGTGATCATGAATTAGAAAGCCAACCCGCGATCACACTGTGAGACCGGCGTGTCAGATGGCGATTGACGGTACGTCCGGTCCCGTTGATCTTTCACTGTCCGTGTGCGTCTGCCTCAACTCTCGAGCTGGGCATGTGGCCGGGAAGCAGCGCCCGGTCCTGTCTCCCGTCTCGGTTTCCGTCTCGTTCACCCCGGTGCACCGACGTCCGAAGGTGTCAGAGTGTTACGGCTTCACCGCAGGTCGAACCGAACCCGAACGTCCACGGAAACGACCCCGAAGAATTGGGCCAGTTGTGGGCCAGCTGGGCCGGACCGCCGGCGTTGAGGGGAATCAAGAGAAGGTCAGGCGCCATATCGCCCTGGGCTACACGTCCGGCCTTGAAAACTGTCGTGGCCTCTGGTCACCGTGGGTTCAAATCCCACACCCTCCGCGTGTGAGGAAAGAAGTACCGGCTCGGGGCGGGTACCGGCTACGGCCGGTGCCCGCCCCGAGTGCTTCCGCGCCGTCAGGGCTTGATCGTCCAGGCCTGGTTCCAGTCGCTGGTGCAGGTCCAGACGCCGAGCGCCTTGTTGTCCTCGTCGTAGGTGAGGCAGTCGTCGGCCGTGACCCGGATCTGGTACTTGCCGTCGCCGAGGGAGTAGAGCTGCCACTTCTGGGCGGCGGAGCCCGCCCAGGGCTGGGCCTCGGCCAGGTAGCTCTTGGTGTTCTCGGTCAGGGCGAGGCCGGTGACGGCGTTGGTGATCTTGTAGCGGCCGTTGCTCTCCTGGCTGAAGACCCAGCCGGTGGACTTGGCCGCGGTGCTGGTGGCCGCGGTGCTGGTGGCCGCGGTGACGGGGGTGCCGGTCGCGGAGGGAGTGCGGCCGTTCTTGACGGTGGCGTGCAGGGTGCCGGTCAGCTTGGCGGAGGTCACCGCGCCGCCCGGGTTCGCGGGGACGCCGGGAACCGCGGGGACGCCCGGATTCGCCGGGACGCCGGGGGTCACCGGTACACCGGTGGTGTCCCCGGGCACTCCGGGAACGGTGCCGGGCGCACCGGGCACCGTGCCGGGCGCACCGGGGACGGTGCCGGGCGCGCCGGTCTGCCCACCGACCGGAGGCCGGCCCGGCATCGGGGTGCCGCCGTTGGGTGCGCCGGCCACGGCCCGCCCCGGGAAGTGGATGACCCGGTTGCCGTTGACTCCGTTGTCCGCGTCGTAGCCGAGGAAGCACCAGTTCATGAAGCCGCCGTCACCGTAGTTGGTGAAGGTCCCCTCGCCGGAGAAGACCCAGATCGTGTGCCACGAACGCTGAAGGAGGCGTTGATGCAACTGCTTCTGGAAGCGGTGCTGTGCAGGAGATGGAGGTAGGTCCTCCGGGGTC
>NZ_JBFBJY010000116.1:0-16482 GCF_040702125.1 Kitasatospora sp. NPDC085895
GTTGCGACGGCCGGAGCTTGCAGCGCCGGTCACCCTCACGGGTGACAATCAGCATGGTGACCCACTCCACCAGCGCGTGCGGCAGGTCCAGTGATACAGGATAGACAACCAACGAGGCTCTCCGGCCAACGAGTTGAGACGTCAGACATCTCACTCAACCGTCGGAGAGCCTCGCTCGTTTCGCTGCCCGCTGACGTCACCCAGCCGTCACCCGATCGGTGCCCGCGCTGAAAACGCTCACTGGTCGGGTAGTTCCTGGGGGATGTTCTCGGATGCGAAACCCTGGCAACCTTCGATCTTGAGTGCGAGGAGCGAAGGAATGACCTGGCGGCGCGACCAGGCCGTGGAGGGGATTCGCCGCCGCCGATCGACAGGACGCTTGCGCAGGGCTTGCTGGACGACCGCGCGGCGGACGAGCGTGGCCTCTCTTTCGAGGAGTTTCCAGGTGGCTCCCCAGCGCTTGCCGTCGCGTTCGGGGCATCGGGGGGCAAGCCGCCCGAGCTCCTGCATCAGTTCCCCGTCCGGAAGGCTCAGCAACCGGTCGGCGATGGACAGGACCGCGCCGGCACCGATGGACGCGCGCGGCAGGTAGGTCCAGAAGACGCCTTCGTCGCGCGGCGCGCTCTGGACGGTGAAGCCGGGCAGTCGCTTCTCCTGCGCGGCGAGGTGCTCGTCGACGGCGGCTCCCTGCTCGAACGGGACCATGTCCGCCGTTGCCGGCCAGGTCGCGAGGACAACCGCGGTGATCGTCTGCAGGTCGGCGAAGGTCGCGAAGGCGTCCTCCGGCGCGGTTTCATCGTCGAGGAGACGATCGAGGCGGAACTGCAGTTCAGCGAGGTTCTGCGGCAGGGTCCCCAGGGGCGCGTCGGCCGGCTTGTCGAGTCGGTAGCCGCAGGTCACGGCGCGTTGTCCGGCCTGGGTGTTGCGGCAGGCGGCCGGGTGGAGGCCTTCCAGTCCGGGGTTGCCGATCAGCAAGAGGTGGTGACCGGGCCCGGATCCGTTCGCCGCGAGGCCGGACGGCTGGTGGCAGCCGGGGCACTCGTGCTTCAGCAACACGCGGTGTCGGACGCAGGCGAAGCTGGTGGCCAGTCGCCAGCGGCGGCGCCAGGGGCCACCGTGGCGTTCTTGGACGGCCGAGCCGTCTCCGGCCAGGCAGTGGGGGCAGTAGCGGCTGAACGAGGACAGGATCCAGGGCGGGGCGATCTGGCGGGGTTTGGGCAATTCGCCCGGACCGCGGGGCCAGCTCACTGCGTGGGCCGCCGGCGGGAACCGGCGGGCGAGTGGGTGCAGGGTCAGTTGGTCGACGGTCTGCGCGGTGGTCCCGATGATCCGGGCGAGTCGCTCGCGCCTGACGGGGTCGATGAAGAACAGGCGGCCGCTGGGGGCGATGGTCGCGGTGGTCTGGGCGCCGAGGAGGCCGAGCCGCCAGAGGATGTGTCCCGGGGGCAGGTGGAGGCGGTGGCCGAGGCGGAGGGCGAAGCCGGGCAGCGATTCGTCCGGCAGCGGGACCAGACATCTGGCCATGCGGTGGTCGGGGACGGCCATGGCTCAACCTGCCGAGCCGGCCGCCGCGGCGGGGCCATGGTCGTCGAAGACGGTGTTGCGGCCGCGGCGCCGGCGGGCAGGTGTCCGCGGGGCGGTGGCCGGGGGTGTGGGGTCGATCTCTTCCGGGGCCAGCTGCGGGTCGTCGCGGCGGATCACGATCTCGTCCAACGTGGCTTCGTCCAGCAGTTCGCGGCCGCTGTCCATGGCTTCCTGGCAGCCGTCCTCGATGAGACGGCTCAGGAGCCCGACGATGCCGTTCGTGCGGCGCATCAGATACTCCGGCATCGTGCCCTCGGTCAGCATGCCCGGCTTGGCGTTCAGCAGCCGCAGGTGGACCTCGATGCCGCACAGGTGCTGCAGGAACGCGTTGATCTGATCGCTGGTGGTGTAGCGGAAGCGGTCCATCTCGACCAGCTCGAAGCGGTGCTCCGTCTGGGTGGGCTCCAGGCCGTTGACGCGGCTGGACTCCACGGAGGGCAGCACCCACTGCTGCTGCCGCGCGTTCCACTTCGCCTCGCGTAGCAGCCCGGTGCCGGGGATGTTCACTCCGGTGAGGATCAAGGTGACGCCCAGGCTCATGAACGCGCGGATCAGGTCGAGCACGTCCTGGTCGTCGGCGCGGTGCATCCTCAACCGGCTGATGTCGTCCAGCACCAGCGCGCGAACCCCGTGGTCCCGCAACGTGTCGGCGACCAGCTGGACCAGGCGGGGCAGCGTCGCCGAGGCGCGCATGTCGGCCCGGAAGAACCGCAGGATCGCCTGGCAGGTGCTCTTCGGGGTGGCGGTGACCGGGGTGGAGACATAGACGACCGGCGCGTGCAGGTCGGCGGTGCCGGGGACGGCGGCAGGGTTGAGGAAGTCGTGGAGCTGTAGCCAGGAGTCCTCGAACGCTGCGCAGACCGCGCTGACCGTGGCGGTCTTGCCGTAGTGGCCGAAGCCGCTGACCATCACCCCGGCCAGCGTCGGGTCGTCCATCTTGAGCGCGTTGCCGTGCAGCCTCCGCTTGATCAGCCGGGTCACCTTCGCCGCCATCGGGGTCTGCTGCAGCGGCAGGTTCACGTTCGTCAGCCGGCGGAACATGTCGTAGTCGAAGCGGCGGTCGACGGGCAGCGTCGACCACTGCTTCGGGGTCAGGTGCGGCGGGGGCAGCAACTGGCCGCGGGTGCGACGGTAGTGCTGCCAGCCCTCGAAGGTGTCGCGGTGCAGCGTGGGCCGCAGCACGAGCTCGGCGAGCCGTTCCCGCGACGGCCACGTCTTCTGCGGACCGTCCGGTCCGGATACCGTCACGTGTTCTCCAGGGGTTCGTCGTCGGCCCGGTCGACCGGGGCGTGGGCGGGAAGGAGGAACAAGTTGCCGCGCAAGGAGTCCTCCAGCAGCGGCGGAGCCGTCAGCGCGGCGGGCTCCGCGCTCTCGCGCCGGCGGCGGCGGTCGGCGTCGACCGCCGCCCGGACGGTCCTGGCGTGCCGCTCCCACGGTTGCGGCATCGCCGCGGACTCCGGGACGGCGTCGGGCTGTGGCCGGTCGGCGGCCGCTGCCTGGGCCCGCGTGTGCTCGCGCGAGCGGGCGGCCCGATCCTTCTTCCCGGCCTGGCTCGGCCAGGCCGCGACCGGGGTGACCGAGCCCAGCAACCCCAGCAGGACCGGCAGCAGCTCGGCGTCCGAGCGCGGGGCCAGGCCGGCCCGCCTGACCTCGGCGAGGAGGTCGGCCGCGGTCTTGTCGGAGAACGCGGGGACCTCGCCTTCGGGCGGCAGCCCGTTCCATCGCAGCGCGTGCCAAACCTGGTGGTCGTCGGGGTCCTGGAAGAACACGGTGCGTCGGTCGCGCCGGTCGCTGGAGACGGCCCACTTGCCTGCGTGCCGGCCGCCGCGCTGCGACGGCAGCAGGTAGCGCGGCTGGTCGAGGACCGGAGCGTGATACCAAAGGCCGAGGATCTTCACCCCGCGACGCGGATGGATCTTGACGTGGTGCCGGCGAAGCAGCCGGTAGTAGAGCTCCGGCTCGGGGATCCGCAGGGAGAAGCCGCCCTGCTGCATCGCCGCCGCGAACAGCGAGTTCGGGCTGTGCCGCTCGCCCGGGCCCCAGGCCGGGGCGTACTCGCCCAGTTCCCTGACCTGCCAGACCTTCACGATCCAGGTCGCGATCAGGTGTTCCATCTGGGAGAACGTCAGCACCGCGTCCGCCTCCGGATCGCTTCCGCGGTCCGCGACGTCCGTTCCGGTGAACCCGAGAAGGTGCTCGAACAGCAGCGTCTTGAACGCGGAAAACGCGCGCTCGACGGCGAACTTGTCGGTCGGACGCAGAGCCCGGGCGGGCAGGACGTTGCAGCCCAGCTCCCGCTCCGCCGCGACCAGTTCGTGGCTCTTGTAGGAGCCGCCGTGGTCGGTGGTGACCGTCTCCGGGGTGAAGAACGGCAGGGCGGCGACCTCGTGACCGGCGAACTCGGCCACGATCTCGGCGGGGACGCCGGGATAGGGCCAGGCCATCTCCTCGCCCCAGCCCGGGCGCATCGGCAGCGGCAGCATCACGTCCCGCAGGAGCATGGCGACGTCGACCGACTGATCCGCCTGCGGGGTGAGCCGGAACGCTGGGACCGAGTGCGTGAACAGGTCCAAGCCGAGCGTGAGCGTCGCGCTCACCGGCTCCCCGAACACCGACTCGCGCAGCATGACCGGCAGCGGAGTGGAGTCCAGCGCCAGCACCTGACCCGGCCGGTGGACCACCACCCGGCCCTGGACGCCCGCCTCCTCCGCTGCCGCGGCCGACCGTAGGTAACGCTGCCGGCCGCCCTGCGGACCGAACCACTCCGCCCAGACCGCGGCCAGCGTGCCCCGGCAGGGGACCTTCTCGGTCGGGAAGTCGGGAAACCGCTCCGCGACGTACTGGTGCAGTAGACGGTGCTTCGCGCTCATGCTGATCCGCGAACGCCCTTCGCACTCCTTGCGGACTGCGAAGACCGCCTCGCGGATCTCCGCCGTGATGCTGCGGCGCGGACCGCGCCGCCGGGTCCACCGGCCGTCCGCGCAGGCCGTCAGCAGATCCTGCGGCGCGACCGTGGACAGCCCCTCGATCGTGCGCAGTCCCAGCCCGGCAAGTCCCAGCATCGCCGCCTCGCTGGCGGGCAGTGCCTGCAACTCGGCGACCTTCGCCCGCCGCCGCTCGGTCAGCGTCGTGGTCGAAGGATCGTAGGCAGGCCGCGGCTCGCCCGGCCTGGCCAAGGACGCTGCCCCCTCGCGGAACCCGGTCACCGCCTCCCGGACGTGCTCAGCCCGCAACCGGGCCCGCCGCAGCTGGTCTTCCGTCAGGTCCGCCAGGCCGACAGGCTGGATGCCCGTCCCCGCGGCCGGTGCGGACCCGGGTCGGCCCGGCCGGGCATCGGGATGGTTGACCAGCCAGGCGATCGAGCGGACCTCCGTCCGGCCCTCCTCGATGGCCAGCGTCAGCCGCCCGAACTGCGGCTCGATCCCGGTGACCGTCCACTCGACGCCGTTCAGCACCACCCGCGCGCCAACTGCCAGGTCGAACGCCCGCATCACAGGCCGCCGACGCGGGTGGGCCAGACCGGCGACGTGTCGCCGAGCGGCTGGCCCAGATCGACGCCCAGGCGCCGGTGCCAGAGCAAATGCGTCGCGTGCGCGCGGGCGACGGCCGGCAGGCTGGTCGCCGCCACCAGCTCACCGAACCGCAGCGGCGCCGCCGCCAGCAGTTCTCCCTCCAGACCGAGCCGGTCCGGCAGCGGGCGGCGCTGGGACGACAGGTGGTCCAAGCCGGTCAGCACGTGCTCCCGCCAGCCAGCCACCACCGAATAGCTCCAACCGCAGGCCGCCGCCGCCTCCCGGGCAGCGGCGAACTTCAGCCGGTCCTCCGGCTTGATCAGCCGCTCCGGGCGGACGTCGAAGAGCCGTACCCTGCCGCCGGGCATCACCGCCAGGAAGTCCGGGACATGGCGCGACCGACCGCCCCGGTGCTCGAAGTCCAGCTCGAACGGCTGCGGCAGGACCTCCAGCACGCCGACGAAGTCCAGCGCGAGCAGCAGACGCTGTTCCTCCAGCGACTCGAAACCATGGTGCCGCCCCGTGGAGACCATGAACTGCAGCCCAGGCCGGTGCCCCTGCCGAGACCGCCACGTGAACCTCCGCACCGGCCGCGACGCCGACACCGGAACCGACGCCATGTCCCCGAGCGGCCACGAGACCTCAGTCCCGCCGACCAGCCACGTACCCACCCAGCGACGCAGCCAGCCATCCGCCAGCCGAAGACGATCCCGCTCCGCAGCATCACCCGCGTACGCCACCAGCAGATCGTCCACGCCGCACACATCGGATCCGATCAAGGCCCCAGCCGAAGCGCCCACCGGTACACAGCAGCACGGCCGCACACCTCAGCGCTGCCCGAGACCACACATGACCACTACTCAACGCGACTCGACCAGCCCCCAGACCGCCGCTCGCAAACTACAGCTCGCATTCGCAAACTACCGATCGCAGTCACACCGGGGCGGATGTGGCGCCAGCGGGGAGCAGGGCCATTTCTTCCCGGGTGGAAACGGCAGGGTGGGACGGGTCCTCGTCAGCAAGGTTCGCCTGCCACTCGGCGAAGAGCTGCTGGGCAAGCTGCCGGTAGCGGGCGAACAGGGCTTCTGTGTCGCGCGTCAGGTCTTCCAGCGCCTGGCGAGCGCGTGCCACGTCGGCGCTGTGAGCTGCGCTGTCGAGCTCGGCGAAGCAGCGCGTGTCCAGGGTTCGCAGCTGGTCGGCGAGGTTAAGCAGCTCGCCGCGGGTTCCCTCCTCGGCCGCGCCGGTTTCTTCCCGGGAGGATTCGGCGGCTGCCGCTAGGGCGGCGTCGTGTCGCCGCTTCTCCCTGTCTCGGGCGGCTTTGGAGGAGCACGCTCGCGAGCAGTACTCCGGGCGTCGGCCTCGGCCGCCCCACTTGAGCTCTCCGCCGCACACGGCGCAGGCCGGTGCACCGAAGAGCATCTCGTTTCCGCCCGGGTTGAAAGTCATGGTCGGGATCGTAGCCCTGCCGCATGCCGCGTTTCCGCTCGGGTGGAAACGCGGGTGGTGTGGTCGGTGGCTGTCGGTCCGTCTGGCATGCACGACAGTCCTCCTCTGGGTGCATTGCGTGAGGGCTGGTGCGGGTCATCGGCCAGCTTGCCCGGGGACGCATCGGCTTGCCCGAGCGAGGGGCAAGCCTGCGAATTGATCTGATCGGGGTTCAGGCAAGATCCCGGGCAAGCCTTGCTGAGGAGAGTTCACGGCACGAGATCCGAGAGGAGTTGTGCCGTGTTCGATCTGTTGCGACCCGCTGGGGGAGTCTTCGGCCGCCTAGACAGCGACTGGGCGCAGCTGTGCGCGGATGCCCGGATGCGGGCCTGCGCGGTGCGGTGGTTGTCGGCGGCGGGGCTGGAGGCTGCTGGCGGCCCGGAGCAGGTGCTGGCCGTCGTGCGGTCGGGCGGTTCGCGGGGCGACGCGATGCTGCGGTGTCTGTTGGAGCAGGCCGGTGGGCGTGGTGGGTCTACGGTGCTGGCCGCGCGGGTGGTGGTGCAGGCGATGGTGCCGGCCGCGGTGCGGATGGCCCGGGGGCAGGTCCGCTCGTTCGGTGGCCGGACTTTCGACGAGGTCGGCCATGTCGCAATCGCCGCGCTGTTCGAGGCGGCTCGCTCGGGGCGGATCCACGGACGCCCGGGGCGGCCGGCGGCCAACCTCCTCCTGGACGCGCTGCGCCTGGTCTGCCGTGATCTGGCCGCCGACCGGGAGGCGCTCGGCGTGGACCTGCTCACTGCCGAGGAGGTGCCGGACCCGGCGCAGCGGCCGGCCGATCTGGTGTGGTCGCGGACGGTGGGCCGGGCGGCGGCGGATGCAGACCTCGAGTGGGCCGGGGCCGTCGGCGAGGGGGTTTCCGGTGCCCGGCTGGAACTGCTGGAGCTTCTCCTGGAGGCGATGGCGTCCGGCACGCTCTCGCCGGCCGACGGCTGCTCGGTCTCGTGGTTCTACGCCGCCGATTCGGTGCCGGACGGCCGGGCGGCGGAGCGGTTCGGCACGACGGCCGGTGCGTGGCAGCGCCGCCGCTCTCGTGCGGTGCGTGCGCTGAGGGACTCGTTGCAGACGGCCGCCTGATCCTCTCCCTCTCCTTCCGATCTCTTCCTCTTCCCTTCCTTGGAGGCTTCTCGATGCTGTGGGACGTGTGGTTCGCCCTGGAGATGGGCGTCCATCAGCGCCTGCTGGTCTTGGGGGTGCTGTGCTACCTGGTGGTTGGTGGCGCCTACCTGTCGGTCGTCGGCATCAGCGCCGACTGGGTCGGCCGCGGCCGGCCTGCGATCGGCGCGGACCGGGGCGCTGTGGTCGCCGCCGGTTTGGTGTGGGTGGTGCTGGTCCTGCTGTGGCCGGTCCCGCTGGTCCGTCGGCTCGTCCGTACAGCGC
Source organism: Kitasatospora sp. NPDC085895 (assembly GCF_040702125.1). Lineage (NCBI taxonomy): Bacteria > Bacillati > Actinomycetota > Actinomycetes > Kitasatosporales > Streptomycetaceae > Kitasatospora > Kitasatospora sp. NPDC085895. The sequence continues at coordinate 7,959 of NZ_JBFBJY010000116.1, forward strand.
GACGGCGGTCGGCTGGTGCGGGCGGCGAGGTGCTGCAGTGGTCGCTGACTCCTCAGGAGCAGTGGGAGCAGGCTCTGGCTGAGGTGCCGCCTGCCTGGTTCCGCGAGGCCTACGTCGGCGTGCAGCAGCTCCTGGCCGTCGGCCGGGCTGTTGAGGCCCTGGGTCGGGCTGCGGTGCTGGTGGGCGACAGCAGTGGCGTCTTCGGGGACGGGCACCGGTTCACCGGTGATGCCCGCGAGCTGCTGGCGCACGCCGGACGAGCCGCGCTGTGCGGTCCGGGAGAGCGAGCGCTGCTGGCGGTGGACGAGAACGAGAGCGTGTATCTGCCTGCGGGGGTGGCGCTGTGACCACGGTCGACGAGGCCGCCTTGGGTGGGCTGGCGGCGGACGAGGAGCGGGTGGCGCGGGCGCAGCGGCTGCTGGTCGGGCTCGGTGCGGCGCTGGTGCACCGGCCATTCGATACGGAGACCCATGACCGGCTGCGGGCCTTTTTGGAACAGGACGCGGCGCGGGTGTTGGAGTCGCTGCGGGTGCTGGAGCAGTGGCCTGAGGAGCGGGTGCGGGCGCGGATCGCGGAGCTGACGGGTCGGCGGTTGTGGGCGGCGGTCGCGGGGGGTGCGGCGTGAGGTCGTGGTGGAAGCGGTCGTCGGCGAAGCCCGGCGCGGTGGGCGACGGCCGCGTCGTCGAGGCCGGCGGTTGGTCGGTCGGCGGGCGGGCGAACGCGGTGGCCGCGGTGCGGTGGGCGGCGTGGGGGCTGCTGGTGCTGGGGCCGGTCCTCGGTGGCGCGGCGTTCGTGTCGGCCAGCTCGGCGGCGGCTCCGGTGCGGCCGGTGCCTGCGGCGGCGCCGGCTTCGGGCGGGCAGGGCGCGGCGGGGTTTGCCCAGCTGTTCGTCGCGGCGTTCATCGGGGCGGGCGACGGCGACCAGGCCGAGCTCGCCGCGTACTTCCCCGGCGCGTCGGCGCTGCACTTCGAGGGGACGCCGGGCCAGCGGCGCGGGGAGCAGCTGACAGTGGTGCGTCTGCGGCAGACCGACCGGGACGTGTGGTCGGTGACGGTGGCGGCCCGGATCGTCGACCGGTCGGCGCCTTCGGCCTCTCCGTCGGCTGACTCCGGGCCGGGCAGGCAGGGTTCGCAGCCGGGCGCTGCGGGGGCGGTGCGCTATTTCCAGGTGCCGGTGGCAACGGCTGCGGCAGCGGACGGGTCGAGCGGGTTCGTCGCGCTGGCGATGCCCGCCGAGGTGTCCGCGCCGGCCCGCATCGATGCTCCGGCGCTGGTGTACGGGTCGGTGCGGCCGGCGTTGCCGTCCGATCCTCTGGTGCAGGCGGTGGGGTCGTTCCTGGCGGCGTATCTGACGGGGTCTGGGGCGCCGCTGGACCGGTTCCTGGCGCCCGGCACGCGGATCGGCCCGGTCCTCCCGGCCCCGTATACCGCGGTCGCGGTCGACCAAGTCGCCGTCGAGGGCAGTGATGTGGCCGGGGCGGTGCCGCGTGACGGGGTTCGGGTTCGGCTGCTGGCCGTCGTGCGGGCAACCGGGCCGGACGGCGCGCGCGTGCCCCTGTCCTATGCGTTCACGCTCAGCGCCCGGGCCGGGCGGTGGGAGATCGCGGCGCTGGAGGGGGCCCCGGCCGAGGCGGACGGTTCGGTGCCCGCGCCCGGCCAGTCCTCCCCTGTCGGCCCGTCCACTGCCGCCCCTCACTGACCGCATTACGAATTCCTTCCCCTGTCCCTTTTCTGAATTTCTCGAACGAGGAGAACCCACATGCACACGATGGTGCTCGCGGCCGGCTGGATCAGCACCGGCAGGGGCCTTGGCGGCGACATCCGCGACCTGATCTTCAACGTCGGCATCCCGGTGCTGTGCGGTCTGTTCGTCCTGGTGGTCGGTTGGAAGACACGAGCGCCGGGGCCGACGATCGTGGCGTGCATCCTCGCGGCGGTCGTGTGGGGCCTGGCGGCGCACATGGACACGCTGAAGGACAAGGCCACCGAGGACATCACGCACTACGACACCGTTCAGCGCGGTGACCGGTGAGTGCCGCGGGCGCCGGCGGGCCGGACGACGAAGAGCTGGTGGGGCGCTGCTTCACCAAGGCGCGGCGCACGCCCGTGGTGGTGGGCGTGGTGCCGGGCGGCGGTGGGCAGAGCCTGCGGCTGCCGGGCGGCCCGTACACGGTGACCCAGCTCGGCGCGATGGTGGCCGCGGTGGTGGTTTTGGTGCTCTCCCGGCCGGTGTGGGGGCACCACGGGTGGGTGGACCTGGTGGTGATGGCCGGGGTGCCGTTCGGTGTGGCCCTCGCCCTGCGGCGGGTGCACATCGACGGCCGGAACCCGGTGGCGGCCCTGGCCAGCGTGGCGGTGATGGCCACGGGTTGTGGGACCGGGCGTCTGCACGGGCGGGCGTTTCGGCCTGCCCGGCCGCGCGTGGGCCGGGCGGTGGTGACGGTCGGCGCCGACAGCACAAAGGCGCTGCCGGCCCCTGCGGCCGGGGCGGTTCCGTCGCGTGTTCAGGGTCTGCTGGCCAGCCGGAACGGTCAGGAGGTGGCGCTGTGAAGCTGCCGGTCAGGCATGTCGCCGGGCATGTCATCTGGACCACGCACGGGACCTGCTGGGCCCTGTGGCGGGTGGAGGCGGCCAACGTCTCCTTCGCATCCCCGGCGGTGAAGCGGGCCCGGCTGCAGGCGATCGAGGCGCTCGTGAAGTCGCTGGTCGGCGAGCCGATGCTGCTGAGCCTGTGCCCGCAGGTCGACCCGGTCTCCGTGGTCCGGTCGATGATCACCGGAGTGGACCTGGAAGCCAGCCCCCGCTGGGAGCAGCTCGGCCACCGCGTGCTGGACGAGCTGGAGCAGATGGAGCTGACCGGTCGCACCGACTGGCTGGCCGTCCCGCTGCCGTCGCTGTCGTGGCGGGACTCGCTGGCTGGCATCGTCTCGGCGGCCCGCGCCGAGCTGGACCTGCAGCTGGGCCTGCTGCCCGCGGCGATCGGCGACGCCGAGGTGCAGCGGCGGATCGAGCAGGCGCGGGCGCTGCAGGCACGCTGGCCCGGTGGGGTGGCGATGCGGCCCGCCAGTGAGGCCGAGATCCTGTGGATCTACGGGCACAGTGCCCGGCGCGGCCTGGTGGAGCCGCTGCTGCCCGACGGGCCGGGACCGGCGCTGCGCGGCCGCGGCCGGGTGCCGGCCGCGCTGGGCGAGGTGCTGCTCGCCGAGGGCGGCGCCGACTTCACCGGCCGTCGGCCGACGGGTAATCCGTTCCGGCGGCGGTTCCTGCAGGTGTCCACCGAGTGGGGCGATTCCCACCAGGCGCTGCTGGCGCTCTCCGAGATGCCGGAGGCGTTCGCGCTGCCCGGCGCGGCCTATCTGCAGCAGATGGACGCCCTGCCCTACCCGGTCGACTGGACGGCCCGTCTGGTCGTCGTGCCCGGCGCCACGGCCGAGGCGACGGTCCGCCGACGCTCGCGGCACCTGCGCGCCCAGGCCGCCGAGTACGAGGGGGACCCGGCCGGTCCTCCTGCGTCGGTGGCCCGGCACTCGGCGGACAACGACGAGTACCGCGACCGGCTGATGGCCTCGGCGCGGGAGGTGGAGGTCCGCGCGATGGTCACCCTCGCCGTGTGGGGAGCCACGGCCGAGCAGGCGCAGGAGCGGGCCGCCGCGCTGTCGTCCGATTTCGGCGCGTGCGAGTACACCTTTGCCCGGCCGGTGGGCGAGCAGGCGGCGTTGTGGCACGCGATGCTGCCCGGCTGCCGCACGCCGCGGGTGATGCTGAGTTACGCGCAGTACCTGCTGGCCCGGGACTTCGCGATGGCGATGCCGTGGTGCGGGTCCCAGCTCGGCGACGAGCAGGGCGCGCTGTTTGCGCTGCAGCTGTCGGCCGGCGGCGGCGCGCGGCCGGTCCTCGTCGACCCGGCCCGCGGGCCGCGTGCGGACGCGTCCGCGTCGATGGCGTTCCTCGGCGAGCTGGGGGCCGGCAAGTCCGTTGGCATGAAGACCGCCGTGTTCAACGTCCTGGCCCGCGGGCGCACCCGGCTGGCGGGATCGCGCGGCCGCGCGGTGATCGTGGACCGCACCAAGGACGAGGAGTGGGTGCGCTTCACCGCGGCCTGCCCCGGTACCACCCAGGTCATCCGCATCGACCAGGACGCCGAGGTGAGCCTGGACCCGCTGCGGCTGTACGCCGATGCGCCGAAGGCGGCGGCCCGGTTCTGCGAGTCGTTCCTGACCCTGCTGCTCGGGGTGCGGCCAATGGACCTGGAGGGCGTGGCCCTATCGGAGGCGGTGCAGGCCGTCCTGCAGCGGCCCGCGCCGAGCATGCGCGCCCTGGTCGACGAGCTCGCCGAGCGCGGCACGGACGACGGCGCGGCCAAGGCCCTGGCCCGCAAGCTTCGGGCGGTCGCCCGCAAGGACCTGGCCGCGGTCGTCTTCGACGAGGCGCTGCCCGTCGTCGACACCCGCCGCGCGGACGCAGTCGTCTTCGCCGTCCGTTCCCTGCAGCTGCCCAAGCGCGACGAGCTCACCTCGGAGCACCGCATCGAGCGCCTGGAGTTCGAGAAGGTCCTCGGCCGGGCCGTGATGTACCTGATCGCGGCCGTCGCCCGCGAGACGGTGATGGCCGACCCGCGGGAGTTCGGCGTCGCCGTGTTCGACGAGTGCTGGTGGCTCACCTCCAGCGACGAGGGCCTGGATCTGCTGCTGGAGCTGATCCGCGACGGCCGCAAGCACAACGCGGCCGCATACGTCGGCTCGCACGACCCGTTCGACATCGGCCCCGCCGACAGCGAGAAGGGCACCGTGGTGCGCGGCCTGATCCCGCATCGGCTGGTCTTTCGGCAGACCAGCCGGGACCTCGCCCGGCGCGCTCTGGCCTTCCTCGGCGTGGACGGCGCCGACTCCCAGCTGCTCGAGACGGTCACCGCCGGCCTGTCCCCGGTTATCGACCTGCCCGAGGCGGAGCGCAGCCGGCGCGCCGGCGAGTGCCTCTACCGCGACCTGGGGGGCCGGATCGGCCTGATGAAGGTCCTGATTCCCCTTGACCCGCAGGCAGCTGGCGCGATCCACACCACCCCCACCGGCCGGGTCGCGGCATGAGGACCTGTACCGGCCTGCGTGTGCGGGCGTGGTGGCGGTGCCTGCGCATCCTGGGGCCGGCCCGGGTCCGCGCGGCGCTGCTGCTGTCCGCGCTCGCCGCCACCGCCCTGACCGTCCTGGCATCCGTGCCTGCCCATGCCGATCCCACCCCTGCGCCGGGCCCGACCGTCACCGTGCCTGCCGGGCCGAACGCGCCCACGCCGCAGGAGCTGGAGCAGATCCAGCAGATCCTGCGGGAGCAGGGCGAGAAGCTCTCCCCCGAGCAGCAGCAGGCCCTCCTGAACGCGGCGACGAAGCGGCTGCGCGAGCTGCTGCCCGCCGAGGGCGGTGTCCTCGGCGTCTTCAACGTCACCGACCGCGGCGGCATGCCGATCTCCGCCTACACCATCCAGAGCGACACCGGTGGCGCTCTCGACTGGGACCTCGGGCTGGAGAACCTGTTCGCCGAGTTCTGCTTCATGGTCACCAAGTGGGCGATCTGCTTCTGCTGCTGGCTGGTCTCCTGGGCGCTGTCGTTCGGCCTGGCCAAGATCCTCATGCAGCCGGTGCTGTCGGTGGCGAACTCCCTGCACACCCGCGTCATCGTCGAGATGGGCCTGCCGTCCGTGGCGCTCGCGGTGTGCGCGCTGCTGTGCACCGCCCGGATCTTCTTCGGCAACAAGGCCCGCGGCTGGGGCGACGCAGCCCTGTCCGTCCTGCTCGCCGCGCTGACCACCACGCTCCTCGTCTCGCCGCCGCAGACCCTGCTCGGCTCCGACACCGGGGCGATCGCCGCCGCGCGCGGCCTGGCCCTGGAGGTCGCCGGCGTCGTCCTGGACGCCGACCCCGCCCGCACCCACCCGATCGGGCCCGTCGTGCCCACCAACGAGGCCTCCGTCCCGGCGCTGGTCCGCCCGCTCACCGACGCGCTCACCGATGCGTTCATCGTCCGGCCCGCCATGCTGCTGCAGTACGGGCGCACCTTCGAGGGCGACTGCGCGAAGGCGTACTCCGACAGCAAACTCGCCCAGCTCGCCTACGACCGGCAGCTGGCCGCCCGCGCCGCCACCCTCAAGAAGGTCACCGGCCTCGCCGAGTACCTGCCGTTCGGCTCCGCGATCACCTCCTGGTACGACACCCAGATCGACATGAGCACCCGCTGGACCTCCGACCACTTCGGCAGCCCGCCCATGGACGCCTTCGAGAAGAAGTGCGTACCCGGCGACGCCTCGGCGGCGAAGAAGGCCAGCCTCGACAAGGTCGGCGGCGCCCTGTTCCTCCTCGTCGCCGCCCTGATCGTCACCATCCTCATCTGCGCCCTAACCGGGTCGTTCCTCGTCGCACAGTGCCGCATCGCGTGGGACGCGATCCGCGGCGAGGCCGCGCTCGTCGCCGGCACCATTCCAGGCGCCGGCCGCGGCTTCCTGTGGGACTGGTGCGCCTCCGTGCAGCGTTCCCTCGCCCTGATGATCACCAGTGTGCTCGGCCTGGCCGTGTTCATCGTCGTCATCCGCGCCGTCCTCGACCCCGTCCAGACCGACTGGGGCTCAGAGCTGACGCTGCGGTTCCTGTGCGTGGACCTGGTGTGCATCGCCGCCGTGAAGAAGCGCCGCCAGCTTTCCGATCGCACCCGCCAGGTCGCCGCGAACCTCCGCACCAAGCTCACCGGCGCTGGCATCGGCGGCACCCACGGCAGCATCTTCACCCCGCCGCCTCCCACCGTCGCGAAGAAGCCGGCCGTCGCCCGGACCGCGGTGCGCACCGCGGTGCGCACGACGATGGCGGGCGCAGCCCTCCTGCAGGGCAACCCACTCGCCGCGATCGGCTACGCCATGCCGCAGTCGGTGGGCGCCACCGCGTTGCTGTCCCGCCTCGGCGCCGGCGGCCGCACTGCGGGCCGCCGCCCCCGTCCGAAGGCCGCCAGCGGTCGGCCGGCTGCCCCGGCAGGTCGCCCTCGCAGCAGCAGCGCCGTCCCGGCCAGACCACGCCCGGCCAGCCGCGCCCCCGCCGGGCCCCGGCCATGCCCCCTGCGCCCCCGCCCCAGCAGGCAGCACCTGCGCCAGGCGCCCCGGCCGGCCAGTCCTCGCCGACGGCGCAGCGGCCGCGCCGTGTCCCGCCCCAGCCGGCTGCCTCTCCCCGCCAGCAGCAGCTGCGGCAACGGCTCGACCGGGTTGCCCGCAGGACGCCGCCCGCAGGCAGGCGCAGAGGCAGGCCGTGAAGACGAAGAAGAAGGCGTGGGCCGTGGCCGCGAGCGTCATGGTGGTCCTCGCGCTCGTCCTGGCCGCCGCCATCGCGGCCCACGCCGCAGGCCTCGCCCAGGACCAGGCCGAGGAGGCGGCCCGGCGCTCCCGGCTGCGGTGCGACCCGGCGGGCTCGGCCGATGCCGGGCAGATCACCCAGGCCGTTCGGGCCCTGCTGTCCGGCGCCACCGGTGACGTCGCGGTCCCGGGCCTGTCCTCGCCGTCCGAGCAGATCCCCAACGCCAAGGCCGTGGTCGCCACCGGCCTGCAGATGCAGATCTCGGCCCGCGGACAGGTCATCGCCCTGGCCACCGCCCTGCAGGAGTCCGACCTGCGCAACCTCCCCTCGGGCGATCGGGACTCGCTCGGCCTGTTCCAGCAGCGCCCGTCCCAGGGCTGGGGAACCCGCGAGCAGATCCTCGACCCCGTCTACGCGTCCACACGGTTCTACAGCGTGCTCCGCTCGGTCGACGGATGGGAGCAGCTGCCGCTGACCGTCGCCGCCCAGCGGGTCCAGAGGTCGGCGTTCCCGGACGCCTACGCCAAGCACGAGCCTCTCGCCACCGCGCTGCAGCAGGCGATCGCGCCCGCGCTCGGCCCGGCCGTGTCGGCACCGGGTGGGGCGCTGACAGTTGCTGCGGCCGGCTGTACGGCAGGCGACGGGGACACGGCTGTCCCGGCCGGGGCGCTGCCGGCCGGCTACCGGATCCCGCCGACCGCTCCCCCAGCGGTGCAGACCGCGATCCGGTGGGCACTCGGCCAGCTCGGCACCCCCTACCAGTGGGGCGGCAGCTGCACCGACCCCCACGGCAGCGACCCGGCCGGGAGGTGCGACTGCTCCTCGCTCGTCCAGCGCGCCTACGGCGTCGTCGGCATCCGGCTCAGCCGCACCACCTACGACCAAGTCAACGAAGGCGTGGCCGTGCCGGCCGGTGCACTGCTGCCGGGCGACCTGGTCTTCACCCGCGGCACAGCAGACCGCCCCGAACACGTCGCCATGTCCATCGGCGACGGACTCCTGGTACAGGCACCGCGGACGGGACGCAACGTCGAGATCGTCCCCCTGGAGGGCCACGGGCAAGTCCTTGCCGCCCGGCGGGTGGCATAAGGCCACCTTAAGCTCCGATCAGCCTCACCAATTCACCGTGGTGACCAGGCTTAGTGACGGAGCATGAGATAGGCGTAGGAGGGTGCCTCGACCTGTGATGATTCAGCTTCTCAA
>NZ_JBFBJY010000117.1:0-16442 GCF_040702125.1 Kitasatospora sp. NPDC085895
CGCGACACCCGCTCCTGCTTCCAGGCGGTGACCAGCGGCTCGATCAAGGCCCACTGCCCGTCGGACAAGTCCGTTGAGTACGGCATCCGTTCCATACCCCGACCCCATCATGCACACGACACGCAAGTCAGCCTGAACGACTTCGTACCCACGAACGGGCGACACCAGATCATCCAGAACCGGACTTAACGCCCTCTCACACCGGGCGATGACCACCTCGAGGCGGGACAGGTGTTTGTTGGAGTCGCGGGAGGCGTTCGCGTCCATCGGTGAGCCGTCCACCGCCACCGCGGACAGGTCCGCCAGTCCACGCCGGCCGCACGGGCCAGCACCTGCATGAACAGCTGGGTCAGCGCATCGCGGTGACGCTGGATGAACCGCGCGACGGTGGAGTGCTCCACCACGCGGTTCGCGGTGATGATCCGGCAGCCGAGTCAAGATCACGTTCGCGGCCGCACACCAGGAAGTTCCGCCCCACAGGGCCAAACTCCGACACCCCCGCGCCGGTCGGAACCGAACAACGAATCGCTCTTGACTCCCGGCCGGGGGAAGTCGTGCGACAGCCTCCGTGACGCCGGCAGAGACTCGCGAAATCGGCCGATCCGTATTGCGAGGCCCTGTCCGAGTGGAAGATCACGCCGTCGACCCGGCTGCCGCGTGCCGCGACCGCAGCTTCGAGCGCGTCGGCGACCAGCCGGGCATGCATGTGGTCGGCCAGCGACCACCAGACCAGGTGTCGCGAGTGCAGGTCGATGACGGTGGCCAGGTACATCCATGAGCCGCCGACCGGCAGATAGGTGATGTCGCCGACCCACCGGACATCGGGCCCGGCCGCAGTGAAGTCGCGTCCGATCAGGTCCGGTGCCGATGGCGTGTTCCTGTCCTGGACGGTGGTTCGGCGGCGTTTGTGCAGATGACGGCCGGCGATGCCGTGTTCGCGTATCAGTCGGGCTATCCGTTTGCGGTTGACCACCCGGCCCCTGGGCCCGCAGTTCCGCCTGCGCCCTCGGAACCCTGTGGGCGCCCCGGCTCTCCCGGTGGACCTGGCGTATCCCGTGGACGAGTGCCGTCTCGGCCGCTGCCCGCTCGGTCCGGTCCCGTGCCCGGCCTGCCGGGCGTAGTAGCCGGAACGGGCAACGCCCAGGACCTTGCACACTGGACGCCGAACTCGGCGGCGTGGGCGGAGATGAAGTCCCAGCGGCGGGCCCTGACTTCGTCTCCCCGTGCGAAATATTGACCCGAAACGCTAAATTTCCGGCATCTCGGCGATGTAGCGGACGTGCGGGCCCTGGAAGTAGCCGCGGACGATGTGCGGCTGCTTCTGTCGGCGGTGGAAGAAGCGCCGGACCTCGTCGGCGAGCCGGTCGGCATTGCGGGCTCGGGAGGCCGGCAGCAGGGTTCGTTTCAGGTCGGCGTTGACCGGCTCGTCCGGGTTGGTCTCGGGCGCGTACGGGCAGCAGGTGCAGGGTGATGCGGCCGGGGTGGCCGGCGAGCTAGGCGCGGACCTTCTTGCTGCGGTGGACGGAGTGCCGATCGACGATGAGGTGGATCGGGCGGTCGAACTGTCTGTTCAGGCGGTCCGGGAAGTCGCAGAACACCTCGGCGGTGAACGTGCCCCGGTAGACGGTGAACCACATCCGGCCCCGCGGGCTGATCGCGGACATCGCGTTGACCGAGAAGCGGTTACCGGTCCGGCGCACGGTCGGTGTCTCGCCTCGCGGGCCCAGGTCCGGCCGGATACCTGGTCGGAGCGGATACCGCTCTGGTCAGCGAACAGCACTTCGGCACCTTCCTCCTGGGCCTTCACGCGGATGGCGGGCCAGGTCTCCTCGCGCCAGGCGCGGACCGCCTCCACGTCCTGCTCGATCGCGCGCTTGTCCGGGCGCTGGAACGACAGCCCCCAGCGCTTGAGGTACTTGCCCACCCCCTGCTCGGTCAGCCGCACCCGGTACAGCAGGGCGATCAGGTCGCCGACGATCGCCGTGTCCACAACTGCCCACCCAGGCCCAGGTCTTCGGGACGGTGGTCGATCAGGGCCTGCCGGACGCACTGCTGCCGGTCGGGATCGAGCACCTGGTGCTCGCCCACCCGCCGGCCACGGGTCCTGGACACCAGTGCCTCACGGCCGCCGGCCTGCCAGGCGGCCCACCAGTCGGTCACCGACTCCACGGTCACGCCCAGGAACTCGGCCACCTCGCGCCGATCCCGACCCGCCCGGAGCGCCGCAACTGCCGCGTCCGCAGAGCTTCCTGAGCCTTCGGCGACAGCCGCCGCGCGTCCCCCACCAGATCCGTCACGCCCGGACCAACGAGCGCGGAACCTTACCGCTTCGGGTCAATAGGCCGCTGCCCGGCGGAGAATCTCCTTCTCGACCTGCCACTCGCGCTCGGCCTTGCGCAGGCGGGCGAGCTCGGCCCGTTCGTCGGCGCTCAATGCTTGCCCGGTCGACGCCGGCCCGGCATCGGCGGCTCGTAGCCAGTTCCGCAGTATCTCGCGGTTGACCCCGATCTCCTTTGCGACGGCCGCGAACGTGCGCCGGCCCTCCGAGGCCCGGTACAGCGCGACGGCATCACGACGGAACTCGTCCGAGTACTTCGACGGACGTCCCGCCTGGACTTCCCTTCCTGAATCGTCAAGATCCAAGTGTCAGGGTGTCCACGTAACAGGGCAAAGCTCAGTCAACCCGTGCACCTTCGCGATCGGCACCCCACACGCCAGGTACGGTACCGGGACGTCCCGGTACCGTGCCGTCAACCGGACCACCTCACCGCCATCCGCCACATCCTCGACGACCAACGCCGACAACCGCGAAAACATCACACTCACAACAGAGTTGGCTCATCCACACCTCATGATTACAGTTAGGTGCAGTGTCACCACTGACTGCAAACGAGCCGAAATCCGGACGGACCCCCTTGACTCGGTGTGACTGGTGTGCCAATGATGGGGGCCTGGCATCTAGTAGCCAGGCGTAGTGGTCGGCGCAGAAGCGCCCGAGACAACCGACGCCATTTCTGGGCCAGGGGTGTGTGGGGCGGGGCATCGCACCGGGGGTTTCGTTCCAGGCCCGTGCGTCGTGACAGTGTCTCTTCCCATCTCCTCAGGCACTCTTGTGCCCTTTTGAGGGGCTCTCAGCGATGTGCTTCACCTCACCCCGCGACACCTCCCGTGTCCGGTGCGCAACGATCGACAGCCATGCCACGTCATCCAGTCCGCCACCGGCGCACCATCCTCAGGGCTCCTTTCGACCTACACTCTCTGTGCATTCGAGCGGCCACCGCGCTGCGTGGTACAGATCGCTCGAACCGTCGACGGGAAGCGCGTCGTGCGGACGGACGCCGCCAGTGGCTCGCCGATCCGCCACGGCTCCGCTCCTGCCACTGCTTCCGCGCCCTCCATTTCAGCCCCCGGAGAATCTGCAGGAACAGCCGGGCCTGCGCTCAAGCACCGAGAACGGGTCGCGGCGCCCATGGGCTGCGCTGAGGCATTCGTGGCGCGGTGCTCTGAGTCTGGACGTTCTCGTCACACTGGGTCGCTGTGACCGCGCGCCGTATCCGGCGGCAGGAGCCGCTGACTGTCCTGGGCCGAGCATCCCGTGCTGCTGACCGCAGCGCCCGGAAGGGAGGGCCTGAAATGAACGTCGGCGGCACCGAAGCTGCCTGCCCTCGCCTTGCCGCCCGTGATCGCTTTACACCCTCTTGGTGGCTTCAAAGCCGACCTTGACGCGTCGGGCGAGCCGGCTTCGCCGGTACACCCTGTGTCGGTGAGTTGCATGGAGGCGTGTTGGCGTGGTGCGGCCGCGTGGACACCTGCTTCGGGACCAGTCGACGCCGCAGCGGCCCCTGGAGAACTTCCTGATCTGGCGTTGCCGCCGGCCCGGATCTGATCTCCCGCTCACTCGTGGGGGAGGGGCCACGGACGGGCAGAGCCATCCGACAGTCGGCCCACCGGACGGCTGAGGCTGATCCCGCCATCGGTGCGTGGGAGTCCGGTCTTTCCGCAGCGTCGTGCAACGGCTTACCTGAACGGCGCTCGGGAAATGCCCGGAGAAATGCTTATTCGATTACCGGCCGAAGTTGCCGGCGAGTCGATGTCGCAGTGAACCATCCGCTGCGAGGGCTGATGAACCATGCCAGGTCAATGAGCAATTAATTTCCGGCATTCTAAGGAGTCTGGGCTTGTTTGAAAAAATCTCATCAGGTGACATCCGGCAGATTTCTCGGTTCTTTCCATCCGGCTAGGGATTTTCCCGTGAACAACTCGCAAACCTCGGCAAAGAAGTGCTGGCGGATCTTCCTGTGGGCGTTTCCAAGCCGCATTCATCCTCTTCGAGTAATTCCGGCGAAGCGGACACCGATCCGCCGGGTCCAGGAATCGGCGGCAGAACCCGGAAGTCGGCGCTGTCGTAGATTTCTCCGGCCATGCGTGGCCATGACTGCGGCGATGGCTACATTCTCACTCCCAGTCATTCCGTTGATACCGGGTACGGCGTCCGCGGCACAGCAGGGTTCCCTTCTTACAGATGCCGGAACCGTTGATGACACGGACTACATCCAGCAGCTTCTCAATAATCCGCAGAACGGCGTAGTGGATCTGCCGTACCGCCCTTCCTCCGCGCCGTTCATCATCAGGCCTGGCCTTACCATCCCGCGAGGCGAAGTAATCAACGGGCACGGGACAACCCTCAAGGTCAAGGACAATTATGGCGACTATCGCGCCATTTTGACGGCTCCGGCCACCACGGACCTTTCCGGCCTCAAGATCACGGGCATCGTATTCGACCAGAACGCGTCAGGCAACCCTATTTCAACGAGCAATTGTTCCTCGAGTTGCCTGTCGTCGACTTCGCCGCGGTTCGTCCTCGCCCTTCTCTCTGGCACGGGGATCACCATAACGCAGGACATGTTCATTAACACAAACAACACGAATACGGTCGTCACCGGAAGTTCTACACGTGATGTCACCTTGTCCTACAGCACTTTCTCCACCGTAAACACTCCGTGGCATGATCACTCCTCTGTCTACACCTCGGGAACCAATACGGTGATTTATGGTAATACATTCAATGGCAATGCCTCCCTTGCGGCCGCTATCGAAGTGCATGGCGACAAGGCAAACATTCAGAACAACACGATAAATGACTACTATCGGGGAACCAACATTGTTGCCTCCAACACTACCTTCTCGAACAACACCGTCTACCGGGCGGCGAACGTGATCGATCTCTGGTCAACCGTGGCACCGGGCCTCCACGACGTAACGATCGCGCAAAATCGAATACAACTCGATCTCGCCCATTGGGCACAGGTGATGAAATCGCTCGGGCGCGCCATGCCGGAGCGACAGTATACGCAATTCGTCATCTACGACGCAGTTTCGACCTACCCGTTCACTAGGATCTCCATCCAGAACAACACATCAATTCCACTGCAATGAACCTTCACCCTGAAAGAGCGGTCCGTCTCACCGCCGAACTGTGCCACCGTGCCCCGCAAGAGGAATGCTCGGAACCTGTGGATCGGCTCGGGAAGGCGGACCTCCCGGGTGATTGATCGATAGGCCACCCGGCAAGATCGACGTTGCAGCGTCGGCCGGAAAGGCGCGCCCTGTGCTCACCGCAGTCAACGAGGACGGAACTACGCGGGAGGGCCCCCTACCGGACGAGATCGTCCGCGAAGGCGCGAGGCGGATGCTGGCCGCCGCGCTTGACTGGGCGTTTCGCCCCTGACTTCGGAGCTCAGGTTCCGCGCCAGGTCGGGGTGGATTCGCCGGTGAGGCGGCGGGTCATGAGCCCGATCATCGCGACGTGGACCATGGCTTCCGAGCGGGCCGGGAGTGCCTCGTAGTCGCGGGCCAGGCGCCGGTGGAGCATGAGCCAACCGAAGGTGCGCTCGACGATCCAGCGGCGGGGCTGAACAACAAACCCCCTGGTGGCAGGGTCGCGGCGGACGATCTCGAGGTCGATGCCCAGGGTGGCGGCGTGTTCCACGACGGCGTTCTTGTAGCCCATGTCGGCCCAGGCCTTGCGGATCGTGGGGTGCTCGGCCGCGACCGCGGTCAGCAGCTGCCGGCCGGCGGCGTTGTCCTGGACGCTCGCGGCGGTGACCAGCACCACGAGCAGCAGACCGATCGTGTCGGTGACGATGTTGCGTTTCCTGCCGACGATCTGCTTCCCGACATCGACGCCCTGGTCGACGGCAGGGACGTTGGTGGAGGTCTTGATGCTCTGCGAGTCGATGATGCACGCCGTTGGTTCCGGATCGCGGCCTTCGGCGGTGCGGACCAGGCGTCGGAGAAGGCCGCCTGGCTGCTCGAACACTCCCTCCTTCTGCCAGCGGGCGAAGTAGGCGTAGACGGTTTCCCAGGGCGGGTAGTCGTGCGGGAGGTAGCGCCAGGGGATGCCGGTGCGGTCGACGTAGAGGATCGCGTCCAGCAGGTCGCGCAGCTCGTGCTCGGGTGGGCGACCGAACGCCAGGGCACGTGCAGTGCGCTCCTGGCGCCAGGCAGTGAGGGTGGGTTCGACCAAGGCCCAGCGGGCATCGGGCAGGTCACTCGGATATGGCCGACGACCGTCACCTCCAGCCCGCAACAGCCTGACCACAGGCACAACACGGCGGCTGCCGGGCGCCGTCGTACGGTGCCCGGCACACCCATGTGCGAGAAGAGCTGCCCCGCCGGGCGACGTGGAAGGCCCGCCGGGCAAGTGTGCGTCTCGTCCCGGACGGCGCGCAGAAAAACCTACCCGGTCCACCAACAGCCAGCCCGACCGGTCCCGATCCACCGGACTCGCGAGGCGGGCCGTGCTGCGGCGTCCTCCAGCACGCTGGGCCGAACGCAGATCCGGCCCGTCGCGGACACCGATCCCGGGCGGCCCAGGACAGGACGGCACCGCCGGGCCCGCGGCGTGAGGACCTTTCAGGGGACGAGCTGGGCGAGTACGCCGGTGACGGCGGCAGCGAGGGTGAGGACGGCGGCGAAGGTCACTGAGGCGCGGCCGAGGGTGGCCGGGGAGGTGTCGCCGTCGAGCCTGGTCGCGATGTGCCACAGGATGTACGGGCGCTGAGCGGACATCCGGGCGACGTGCCGCCCCCGGGCGGCCGGCCGGAGGCTGTCGACCCGGTTGGTGAAGGCGGCCTGCCCGGTGCCGGTGGGACGAAACCAGCGGCCCCTGGGGGGCGACCCTGTGTCCAGGAGCCGGCGAGGGGACGACAGCCGGTTCCGCGGAACGTGCTCGTTCCCAGAAATTCCGCCACCCCGGAAGCGCCGGCGTGATGGTGTAGGCCTTCCACGCCCGAGTCCGAGGAGGCCGCTGTGACCCGAACGCCGCAGGAGATCTTCGAGAGTTACGTCTACGCCGGTGCCCTGACCCGGAATGCCGACGCCCTCGCCGCGGCCTTCACCGCGGACGGCGTCTTCGAGGCGCCGCTCATGCCCGCCGACGCCTCCTTCCCCCGGAGGCTGGTGGGCCGCGCGGAGATCCGCAGCGCGATGGCGGCCTACTACGAACGGCAGGCGGAGGGCGGCCGCGCGCCGAACATCGAGAAGTCCGGATACGTGCTGCACACCACCTCGGACCCCGACGTGTTCATCGCCGAAGTCGACACGGTGTTCGACGGCGACGAAGGCGACCGGGTGGTCTCGCTGGTACAGATCTTCCGCATCCGGGACGGGAAGATCGCCCGGCTGCGTGACTACTTCGCCCCCGAGCTGATGAGCTGAGGGCATCCGAAGGCTGAGGGCGTCCGAAGCTTCGGACGGCGAGGCTCCGCCGGCTGAAGCGCTCGGTCACAGCAGCTGTGACCCGAGCGCTTCAGCCGGCCCTGTCACCGGGTTCCTGCGGTTCGGTCCGGACGCGCGGGCGTCGCGGTCCGGCCGGCGGGGCTGCGGCGCCCGCGGGTCGGATGGGTCAGCGCCGGGAGCGGGTGGTGGGGGCGGCGAGGTAGCCGGTCCGTCCGCGGACGGTGTCCACCAGGGCCGCGGCCGCGGTCCGGGGGAACTCCACGCAGGCGCTCTTGGGCAAGGTGGTGCTCTGGCCGAGGCGGCAGGCGACGGCGGTGAGCTTGATGGTGATGAAGTCCGCGATCTGCGCGCCGAACCGGATGGGCTTGCCGTTGACGGTGACGTCGCCGACAGTGAAGCCCCGGTCCGCGGGGACCTCGTAGACGGCGCGGACGGGATGCGTGTCATCGCCGCGCAGGTACCTCCAGTAGCTCTTGGGGTCGGAGCCGTCCGGTGTGCTCCACCCGTCCGTGGCCAGGTCGTCGAAGTACAGGCCGACCAAGTGCGCGGCGACCTCCTCGAGCCCGCCGTCGAGGTTCAGCCCGGGCTCACCCCGACCACCCTCCTCCGGCGTTTCTCCTCGGATCACCGCGTCACCTCGCTCA
The DNA here is from genome assembly GCF_040702125.1 of Kitasatospora sp. NPDC085895. Taxonomy (NCBI): domain Bacteria; kingdom Bacillati; phylum Actinomycetota; class Actinomycetes; order Kitasatosporales; family Streptomycetaceae; genus Kitasatospora; species Kitasatospora sp. NPDC085895. The sequence goes on from NZ_JBFBJY010000117.1 coordinate 8,385, forward strand.
TCCCGCCCACCGTACGCAGAGCACCCCGGGCAGGCCCGCACCACACGCACGGCAGGCGGCGGCTCACGGGCGCGGGCTCTCCCGCCGGAACGGACCGGCCTTTGCCTTGTTGGGCCCGGCCGGGACCAGGAGCCGGGTCAGGGGCCGGAGGACACCCAGATCTTCAGGGTGGAACCGGGGTCGACGTGCGCACCGGCGGCCGGTTCCTGCCGGACCACCTGGCCGGCGGGCCGGACGCCGTCCGCGACGGGGTGCTCCTCCAGCTTGAGACGGGCGATCTCCGCGCAGGAGCGGGCCACCTCGACAGTCCGGTACTCCAGCCCGGGCGCCTCCGGACGGTCACTGGTCGCGTAGAAGTCGCAGCCGGCCAGCTCGCCCACCGCTCTCGGATCTCCGCCGGAGGAGGTCCACACCGCGACCGTGCCACCCCGGGCGATGTTCCCGTCGGCCGGCTCCTGCCTGGCCACCTGACCGGCCGGTACCAGCGCGTCCTGGACGGTTCCCGCCTCCTTTAGCGTCACCCGGGCGATCTCCGCGCAGACCCGGGCCTCGGCCGCCGTCCTGCCCTTGAGCCAGGGCACCGGGATCTTGCCGTGCTGCTCCTCGAGCTCGCAGTTGGCGAGCTCGCCCTTGGCGCGGGGGTCGCCGCCCGTCGACACTCAGACGGTGACGGTGTCGCCCCGGCTGACCGACTGGGCGGCCGAGGGTTCCTGCCGGGTGACGGTGTCCTTGTCGTACCTGGTGCCAGCGGTGGTCTTCTGGTCGATCCTCAGCCCGGCGATCTCGGCGCACGTCCTGGCCTCGTTCGCCGACATGCCGGTGAACGAGGGCGAGTTGAGGTGGCCGTTCGAGGTGCCGGGGTCGCACCAGAGGTAGGTGCCGGTGGCTCGTGGGTCCGGCGTGTGCGAGACGCCACCAACGCTTCCGAAGAGGTAGGGCGCGCCGAGGCCGGCTCCCACGACCAGCAGCACCACGGCGGGGAAGGCGAGCCCGGCGAAGATCTTCAGGTTGCGGACGGTCCGCTCGGCGTCGGCCGATTGCGGATGGGTGCCGAAGTGGACGGTCGTCGTGAACGTCCGGCCGTCACTGTGGCCCTCGCCCCGGCTGTCCTCGCCGGGCGTGCCGGTGCGGATCGTGATCCGCTCGGCGGGATCGCCGTCGACGGTGAAGGACTCCCGGCCGACGGTGGGGGTGCCCTGGCTAGCGACGGTCGTTCTCGGGGCGGCGTCCACGGCCTCGGCGGGGCCGGCCCGGTCGGGTCCGGCTCGGTCGGGGCGGGCCGCGCCGTCGGCCAGAACGGTCCCGGCGGTGACGGTGAGGGCGTCGTGGACGGGGGTGACGAGGGTCGGAGTGGGCCCGGCGGGCGGTTCGCCCGAGGCGATGCGACGGAGCTCCTCGGCCATGGACCCGGCACTCGGGTACCGCTCGGCCGGGTCCTTGCACCGCGCCCTGGCCACGACGGCGTCTACGGCCTGGGGCAGCGAGGCGTCGAGCGACGAGGGCACCGGCGGCGGCTGCCGGACGTGCTGGTAGAGCACGCTCATGGTGCTCTCCCCGTCGAACGGCAGGCTCCCGGTGAGGAGTTCGAAGAGCATGCAGCGGCCGAGTAGAGGTCGGAACGGGCGTCGGCGGGCCGGCCCAGGGCCTGCTCGGGGGAGAGGTACTGCGGCGTGCCGAGCACCGTGCCGGTCCGCGTCATCGCGGTGGCGTCGGACTGCAGCGCCCGCGCGATGCCGAAGTCCATGACCTTGACGGTGCCGCCGGCGGTGGTCATCACGTTGGCCGGCTTGATGTCCCGGTGGACCAGCCCGCGCCGGTGACTGCACTCCAGCGCGTCCAGCACCGCCGCCGTCACGGTCAGGACCAGATCCAGCGGAAGCGCGGAGGCGGAGGAGTGCGCGGCGCGGTCCCGGACGAGCTCGCGCAGGGACCGTCCCTCCACGTACTCCATCACCATGAACTGCACGGTGCCGTCGGGCCCGTCGTCCTCACCGCTGTCGTGGACGGCCACGATGTTGGGGTGGTTCAGCGCCGCCACCGCCCGGGCCTCACGGCGGAACCGCGCCCGGAACGACGGGTCGCGCGCCAGGTCGGCGTGGAGGGTCTTCACCGCGACCGTACGGTCCAGCACCGTGTCGTGGGCGCGGAACACCGACGCCATACCGCCCGCACCCAGCGGGGCCTCCAGAACGTAGCGGCCCTTGCCGACCGACCGGACCGGCCCGACTGCGTGCACCTTCTTCGGTTCCCCTCGACACTCGATCGCCCCTGCGTGCACGCCTCGCGCGCGAACCCCGGCACCGGCCGCCGCAATTGCTCACGGGCCGTCACCCGCGCCCGCCCCGCGTGCCGGAGACGCTCCCGGGCATCCCACCCGACGGAGGCACTGCACATGACAGGCGACGACGGTACCGGTCAACCCGCAACGGAGTCGAATGCGAAAGCGACCCGGCAACGCCGTGCAGTCCCCACGCGGACGACCGCCCGTTCCGCCGTGGCCCGAGCAGGCCCGGCGGCATGGGAGCGGTTGTCGCGGCGACTGGACACGGAGCCGACCGGCCGACGGGTGGCCGTTCTCCACCAGCCGGGGGAGGAGATGCTGCTCGACGGGCACCTGCAGACCCGTTGCGTCGAGCTGGCGGTGCACCTCGAGGACCTCGCGCTCAGCGTGGAGATACCGTGCTCCGTGCCCGACACCGGGCCCGTTGGCCGCCCTGGCGCTGAGCCTTCTGACGGAGCATCGGGATGCCGGTGTGGTGCCCGCCGCGAGTTGTGGCAGCAGGTACCCGGCGAGCTCCACCGGGCCGCGCTGCTGCAGCTGCTCATTGCGGTCTGCTTCTCGGTCGGCTCCGACCACGGCACGCTCCCGCCCGCGCAGACCGTGGCTTTGATCAAGCAGGTCGTCATGGCCGGCGGGGCCGCGGTCTGACCTGGGTGAGCCCCGAAGCGGCAGGGCATCCGCACGGCAAAGTGCCGGGATGCTGCCGACCGGGTGAAAGACCGCGGCCAGCCGCGACGCCGTGCCCCACCGCGGCGTTGCCTCTCGGCTCGTCCGCCTTGATCCGGTCGGTCGGGATCAGCGTCCCGTCGACGATCACGAAGTCGCTCTCGCCCAGACCGACCAGCGCCTCACGCAGGCCCGGCGCCCATGCGGCCAGGACCTTGAGGGTCTCGTCGACGTACCGCCAGGCGGTCGCCTCCGACACACCGAACCCGGCTCCGACCTGCGCGAGAGTCTCGTTCTTCCGAAGGTGGGCCAGTACCAGCAGGGCCTGCTTGAAGCAGTCCAACTTCCGCCATCGCGATCCGATTCACACCTTCGGGTATGGATCAGCCACGAGACGTGCTCGACGAGCTCGTGCGCGACGTCGAGCATGGCAGGTTACGAGACCAACAGGGCCCCTCGGCAGCGACGTGATGAGTGAGATCACCACGGCAACGACGAGGGGCCCTGTCGCGTCACTAAAACCCCGCTGACCAGCCGTTTCACCCTGCCGAGACAGGATGAAAGAGGCTCACTGTCGGTCAGGCTCTGGTCACCGCCCACGGCGGACTTGACGCCGAGATTAGCCTCGGCGGTGGTCCAGTCGAGGGTCTGCAGGAGCACTACTTTCGCGGCGGCGAGCGCCGCGCGTCCGGCCTTGGCGTCGAGTTCACCGGGATCCAGTGGGCCGACTTCGGCGTCTGGTGACGGCTCGGACCCGCCCCGGTCGGCCTGGTGTTGTGACTGAGCGCTTCGGTTGGCCAGTTGAGCGCGGAGGATGCCTGCGAACGAATCTGGCACGATTCCTGTCGTCGCCTTGAGGCGGTCAACGTCCCGCCGAGGCAAGAAGACCATTTTGATCTCTGATTACCAACAGCGTCTGCGAGAGCGGTTCCTGTCCGTTCCCGTCGTTGCGCCGCCCGCTCCCTGGCGCCCGGTCTTCAATCGGCGCATCCCCATCGGCGGGCTGCTCGGCATCGGCTTTGTCCCCGCTCCTGACGACGGCCGCGACCTGCTCATGGTGGTGTCCCGCGATGGCCACGGGCTCTTTGACACCGTGACCGGCGAGAAGATCGCTCGGGACCGTGACCCCGACCCCGACGACAGCACCCCGGACGCGCAGCCGGATCTTTCCTGCCCCGGGCTCGGCCCCGTCTCGGCGACCCGGGTACGCATCGCGGGACTCTTCGGGGGCGGCCTGCACACCACCACTCATGACGGCTGGACCCTGGAGGTGGTCAGCCCCGAGTGGCCGCACGACCGCGTCCTGCTATCCGCGGACGGAGGCATACCCCACAACGGACCGCACGGGGAGGACTGGTGGCACATCTTCGACTCCAACTACTCCGAACTGCGGGCTGCCGGCTTCTCGCCGTCCGGATACACCCTCGCGGTCGCCACCAGCAGCGACCTCACACTCTGGACCCGTCCGGCGCCTGACACCGAGCGCTCACCGGCCAACTGAAGCACTCAGTCACAGAGGTTCCATCCGCGGGACACCAGGCCGACCGGGGGCCCACGGAGTTGCCTACGGAATGGTCTGCGGAATGTCCTGCGATCGGTGCCGTGTGGTGGCCGGTCAAGGAGTCTGACCTGCGGGGCAAGGGGGCGGCGGGGGCCAGCTACTTCCCTGGGGCACCCTTCGGCGGAGACCGGTGCCTGTTGCTGAACTTGCCGCCGGTCGTTGGACCGGGCATGGATGCAGACCTGTACACCCCTCGCCGTATCGCACCCAACTGGCGCGCACAGGAACTCCTGGTCGCTCTGATCCAGGCCGCGGGTGGTGAGTTGACGTTCGCCGGCGAGCACATGCTCACCACCTCGACCCGGGACGCCGGTGGAGACATCCGGGATGTGCTCTACGAGCCTCTCCCCGACGGGACGATCCGTCTCTCGCTGGCCCAGTCGGATGCGGGCCCAGCATCGGCCGGCCTGTAGGGCGCGCCGGTGGCCACCGGCACGAGAACGATCAGGGCCGGGCCGGTATCGCTGCTCCCGTGCCTACCGGACTCCGGGGTAGGCCCGGGGGTCGGTTCCACGGTGGGAGCCGTGGTCGGCCCAGGGGGTTGGAGTCGCCGTAGGAGTCATAGTCGGAGCCTGCCTCCGGGCGGCCGGATCGTTTCCGCAGGCCGGACCGGGTGGCAAGCCGCTTCGCGCCGAGGACGCCTTTTCCCGCGCGATAGCCGTGAGAGGTCCGGGCGAACCCCGGGGGCGGTGGGGCCGCGCGAAAGTCCTGTGCGGCCTCCTGGTGGCCCATCGTCGATGGGCGGCCTACCCGGGTGCGGTGCGGCGTCGTGCGGGCACCACAGGCCTGCTGTGGCCCCGCGGCGGGCCGCACCACTGCTGCGTCCGTCCGGTTCCGATGCCGGGGCTGGTGCTCGCGGGTGAAGCGCTGCTGGTGGGCGGCGTGCTGCCGCGGGGTGGGCCTGTGGTGGCCGTAGCGTCCGGGGTGGAGAGGCTGGGTCATCGGCCGTTTCCCTCCTCCTCGGCCCGGCCGCCCTCCCCCCTGGGCGGCCGGGCCGTACGTTGCACCCTAGGGCAGGCCTGCACGGGGATGGGGCGGTGGGTGCCTCGCTCCGGTCCTCGGCAGGACGCCGGTTTTGTCAGGACACGGGTGCGGTCGCCGTACTGCGGCAGTGGGGGTTAGCGTCGAAGACGGCCAGGGGCTGCCGGCGGTACCCGGCGGTCCCGGTCCGTGGCTGTGCGGGCTCTTCCGGCCGGCTTCAGGCTAGGAGGCGTGAGCGAGCGTTCCTACGACGGCGAGGCCGTCCTGCACATCGGCGGAGCGGACTACCCGTGCTGGGCCTCGCTGGTCTGGTGGACAGACCCGGCCCCGGCGCAGGCCTCTGGGAATGCCCGCGGGCCGCAGGGCCTGGGCCGGTGGGAGGGCAAGCTCCGCCTGGACAGCGAGGACGACGCCGTGAACGCCTGGTTTGCCTCCGACGAGCGCCATGCTCTCGTCCTCGTCCAGGGCCGGTTCGCCGCGGTGAAGGTGGCCGACATGGACGGGTTGTTCCTGCTCGTGGACGGCGCCGGGTCCCCGCCCTTCTGACCCTCCAGGAAGGCACCGCGCCTCATCCGGCCCCTCGCGTGCGCGCACGAGCGCCCCTGCGCGTTGGGCCCCGCCGCGGATGTGTAGCCGCTTGCGAAATTCGCCCACGGGGCCGGTCGCGAATTTCGGCGCCGACGGGAGCCACGGGCCCGTCCGGCCGTCCCCGATCGAATAGCCGGTGGGGCCGGAGCAGACCGTCCGGTCCGGCCGGGGCGGGCTACGGCAGGTCGGGGTGCTGCGTGCCGGGGTGCGGCGTCCCGGTGACGATCTCGTACAGGCCGGGGCCCACCTTGCGGAACCGGCCGCCCACGGCCTTGGCGAGGTGAGCCCGTTGCACGTCCAGGCGGTCCATCGCGACCCCGGGCGGGATCTCCACGTACGCGCGGACCATGGCGATCTCCTCCGGCGTCAGCTCCGGCTCCGGCACGACAGCCCTCCACGGGTTCGGCAAACCTTCACTCAAAGTATCCAAAGAAGGGCATATAGCTGAAAAGGATGATATTCGGCCTGGGGTCGAGTCCGGCAGCGGATCATCGACCGCCACCCCCACACCGGCCCGCGGCAGTGGCAGCCACCAAACACCCGGCGCACGCCGCCCACCTGCCCGGCAGAGCGAACGGACACAGAAAGGAGCGGGCCGGGACCGGCGCGCCGAGACTTGAGGCCATGGAGCCACGCTTTCACCAGGGCGATGCCAAAGTGCACGCCGGCGCAGACCTCTACCGCTGCCGGGCGAACCTGCGCTGCTGGACCGACCAGATCAGCAACGGCACATCCCTCTACCCCGGCCTGGAGCAGTGGGCCGGACACCTCCACTTCGACAGTGACGCCGACGCGGAAACCGTCCTGTACGCCGGTGCCCCGCACCTGGCCATCAACGACACCGAGGCCGCGTTCCTCGTCGAGGAGCTGGACCGCCCGACCGCCACGCTCACGATCCGCGGCAACGGTCCCGCACCGTTTTGACCCCGAAACCCGCACCGCCGCCGGCAGCGAACCCGCTGCGTCAGGCACAGCCCCCACCGCCGACCAGTCTGCGGCGCGGGAAGGTGGCTCCGAGGCCGGGGGTCGGATGACCTCGTCGAACCCGGCCCCGGAGCCGCGCGCCTAGGGTCCGTCTTCAAAGATGATCAAGCGATGAGATCATGTCGGTGTGATACGTCGTCATGAGCTTTCCGATGCCGAGTGGGCTGTGCTCTCGCGGTTCCTGCCGAGTTCGGGAACCGCGGGCCGGCCGCGCAGTGACGATCGGTTGGTGTTGAACGGGATCGTCTGGAAGCTGCGGACCGGATCGGCCTGGCGCGACGTGCCTGAGCGGTACGGGTCCTGGCAGACCCTGTACACACGATTTCGCAGGTGGGCACTGGACGGCACGTTCTCGCGCATGCTTCGGCAGGTCCAGGCGGAGAAGGACGCGGCCGGCGACATCGACTGGCTCGTGTCGGTCGACTCCACGATCGTCCGCGCCCACCAACACGCCGCAGGCGGCAAAAAGGGGCAGTCGACAGGGACGAAACGGGTGATCACGCCCTCGGCCGATCCCGTGGCGGACTGAGCACCAAGGTCCACCTGGCCTGCGATGGACGCGGCCGCCCGCTGGGCTTCGTCCTGACGGGCGGCAACACCAACGACTGCACCCGTTTCGAGCACGTCATGCAGGCCATTCGCATCCCGCGAGTCGGGCCGGGCCGACCCCGCACGCGACCCGATCATGTGATCGCCGACAAGGGCTACAGCTCCCGGAAGATCCGCGCCTACCTGCGCAGACGCGGCATCCGGCACACCATCCCCGAACGGGCCGACCAGGCGCTCAACCGGCTCAACCGGGGCTCCCGCGGCGGCCGACCGACCGGCTTCGACCGGCAGACCTACAAGCTCCGCAACGTCGTCGAACGCTGCTTCAACCGACTCAAGCAGTGGCGCGGCCTGGGTGAGGTCGACTCGGGGCGCCCTGCTGGTGTCTCCACCAGTGGGTTTCCCCGAGCCGCCTCCCGAACCCGGCGTGCCCGTCTCCGGGCACCGG
>NZ_JBFBJY010000118.1:0-16368 GCF_040702125.1 Kitasatospora sp. NPDC085895
TGCGACAACACCCCACGAGCCCACTCCGACCTCATGGCTCATGATCATCCACGACGCCCCCCACACTCCCCGTCTATCGCGCACCAAGTTGTTAGTAGCCGAGTTGAGGGATCGCCGTGCCGGGTCTTCCCGCCGCTGTTCTTGCCGCCCCGACTCGTGGTTGCCGGGACAGGGTAGACCCCGATCCAAGAGGCGAGGTCGCAGGCAGTGGGAAGCGGGCCCTCTACACGCCGATCTCCGCCCGGCCGGAGGCCGAGGACCCGACGGACTCGCACCGCGCCGTATTGCGGTGCCGCCCAGGGAGCCTTGAACCGTGGTGTCCCACAAACGCCTGGTCCGCGTGCGCCGATGCGCCGTTGTGTCTGCCGGCTCGTGGGGACCGTGTCGGAGATGGTGGGGGGATGAGGGATCAGTGGCTGGACGCATGGGACGTCGGCGATGCCTATGACCGGTACATGGGCCGCTGGAGCCGCCGGGTGGCCGACGAGTTCATCACCTGGCTCGGCGCCGGGGCCGGCCTGCGGTGGCTCGATGTCGGTTGCGGGACGGGCGCGCTGACCGAGGCCGTAGCCGACCGCTGCCAGCCACGGCTGATCCTGGGGGTGGACCGGTCCGAAAGCTTCGTGGCCGCCGCCGCCACCGCCGCTCCCGCCCCGGCCGGATTCGCGGTGGCCGACGCCCTGTCGCTGCCCGTGCCCGACCGGGCGTGTGACGTGGCAGTGAGCGGACTGGCCCTCAACTTCTTTCCCGACCCGGCCGTGGCGGTGGCCGAGGCGGCCCGCGCGGTGAAGCCCGGCGGAACCGTCGCCGCCTATGTGTGGGACTACACCCAGGGCATGGCGTTCCTGCGCTTCTTCTGGGACACCGCGGTCACCGTGGACCCAGCGGCCGCCCCACTGGACGAAGGCCGCCGCTTCTCCGCCTGCCGCCGGGACCGGCTGCACACCCTGTGGACCCGGGCGGGACTGACCGAGGTCGGCATTGACGCGATCGACGTGCCCACCAGCTTCGCCGGCTTCGACGAGTTCTGGGTGCCGTTCCTCGGCGGACAGGGCCCCGCCCCCGGATACGTCGCCACCCTCACCCCCACCACCCGGGATCTGCTGCGCGACACCCTCAGCCGGACCGCGCCCACACGGCCCGACGGATCGATCCCCTTCACCGCCCGCGCATGGGCCATCCGCGGGAAGCGAACCGAGGACCGACCCACGTGATAGGCCTCCACATCGCCCAGCCCACCCGGGGCGTGTCTCGTCCGCCCACCCATCGAGGACGTGCCGTCCGCGCAGGACGGCGTCCCGCCAGTGGGCTGGTCTACGGCCCTCGCAGGTCCCGGCGGGTTCCGTTGACTCGACACACTGAGGCCGACCGCTTCGCCCAAGAACGGCCGAACGATATAGCGCGTTTGGTACGTTTTGAGCCGTGCTGAGGATGACGAACGTGGCGGCGCGAGTTGTCGCTGGACGCGCAGGCATCGCCCGGGCAGGCACGGGCCGACGCGAGGACGGCGACAGGGGACCAGACTGCGTTTGGGCTTGATCCGCTTTGACGGACACTCCTGATCAGGGGCTTCGGCCTCGGAAGGATGATGTCCATCATGGAGAGCATGGGGAAGAAGAAGCCGAGGCCCAGGCGCTCGTTCACGTCGGAGTTCAAGGCCGAGATCGTCGACCTGTGCCAGCGCGGCGACCGGTCGGTGGGTCAGGTCGCGAAGGACTTCGACCTGACCGAGACCGCGGTGCGCGACTGGGTGCGCCAGGCCGAGGTCAACGCCGGCGAGCGGGACGGCCTGACCAGCGACGAGCGCGAGGAACTGGCCCGATTGCGGCAGGAGAACCGCCGCCTGCGCGAGGACGTGGACATCCTCAAGCGGGCCACGGCTTTCTTCGCGAAGGAGACCCGGTGACGGTGCACCCGTTCATCGAGGCGGAGAAGCAGGCAGGTCACAACGTCAAACTGAGCTTGCTCCGCTTTGACGGACACCATCGCTGTGGTGGTCAGGCCGCGAGGACGGTCTCGTACTCGGCGGGACTGCGGTAGCCCAGGCTTGAGGAGTGCGTTTCCACTGTTCAGGCATGGGGTCGGCGGTCTCGGGGAGTGGTGACGTGTCGTGTCGTCGCTCTGCTGGAGCTCGGGGGATGCCGTCGGTCGTGGGGTTGCTGGAACAGCGTGAGCTGACCGCTCGCCGTCGTGTGGACGAGCTGCGGGAGGAGGCGGACCAGGCCGAGCTGGTCGCGGCCGAGCGGGAGTAGAACGAGTGGGTGATTGCCCGTTCACGCGTCGGCAAGGTGCTGTCCCCGGGCGAAGGAGACATCGCCGGCCCGGACGTCGCCGAGAAGCCGTCGGATCGCGGTGAACCGCCCGCGCTGCCTGCATCTTCGCAGGCGGCGAAGCCGAAGTCGGTGGTGCCGATGTGGCGTGCGGGTCTGGCCCGGTCGGCACTGTCGGCGGACTACCAGCGTATCGTGCAGACTCTCGCGGACCGGGGCCGGCTCGGTCAAGGCCCGCTGACCTGCCAGGAAATGGCCGGCTGCTTCGGCCTGGGCCCGGTGCCCGCGAAGATCGAGGCGTTGCGGTCGAAGGCGAAGCGCCTGACAGCGCGCGGGTGGCTGACCGAGCCGACGCGGGGCGTTGACTCGTACACGATGTCTCCTGCTAGCCTGCTTCACGTCGTCCGCCGAAAGACGGACCCGCTGCCGGGACGCCGAGTCCCGTCTACCCGTCGGCGGTCGATCGAGCACCGGTACGGACGGGAGCGGGGGAACCAGGTAGGACGCCTCGGCCCCCGCACGCGCGCGCACGGTCGGCCCTGGCTAGGGGTGAAGCCGTTCCACAGGCGGCCGGGCCACCTCATGCGGCCCGAACCCGACAGCTCACCTCGCAGGCGTCGCAGAGGGACCCGCCCATGCGTTTTACCGCCACTCCTGTCCGGATCGGCGCGCTGGCCGCTGCCGGCCTGCTGGCCATCCCTCTTGTCGGCCACGCACAGGCCGCTAGCAATGGCCCTAAAGTCGTTCAGGACCAGCTCGGCCCGACCGCCGTGGCGGCCGACACCGCCGCCACCGCAACCCTCGCCGTACATTCCTCGCACTGCTTCACCGCCGACACCCTGGGTGTTTCGGTACGCGACCTCGCGGGCAAGCGCACCGATTTCCCCGGCGCGGCCCGCTCCGTCCGGATCTGCCCGGAGGGTGTGTCGATCACCACCGGCGCGCTGGCCCTGCCGGCCGGCACCTATTCCGAGTTCGGCTACTGGCGCGACCTTGCAGGCAGCCGGCACAACCTGCCCGCGCGCACACTGACCGTCGGCAACGGATCCATCCCCGCACCGGCCCCGAGCGCCACGGCGGCCTCCCCGACCGCCTCGGCAACACCAAGCCCGACGGCCACGGCCGCGACACCCACCATGGCACCAACGTCGAGCACCCCGACCCCGCTCCCCGCGCCCACCGCCACGCAGGCTCCGGCAGGCATGAGGGAGCTGCCCGCCCCGTTGTACGGCGTCACCGTCGACGACGTCTCGAACCTCTCCGCCATCGTCGACTCGTCGAAGCGGCTGTCCCACAAGCCGACCACCCGCATCGTCTTCGACGAGAATGTGAACCCCTCCCAGTACACCCAGGCGGTCAACCAACTCCAGCCGGTCAGCTACCTCATGGGCGAGATCCTCGACTCCTCCTACATCAAGGACTACTCCGCCCAGGCCTACCACGACCGGGTCGCCCAGTACCTGAACGCCTTCGGCGACCAGGTCGACCTCTGGGAGATCGGCAACGAGGTCAACGGCAACTGGACCGGCAACTACAGCGACCTCTCCGCCAAGATCACCGACGCCTACAGCCAGGTCGAAGCGGCCGGCAAACGCACCGCACTGACCCTCTACTACGACATCGGCTGCGGCAACGGCCCCTCCGAGCTCGACCCGATCGCCTTCACCAACCAGTACGTGCCCGCAGACATGCGTAACGGCCTCGACTACGTCACACTCAGCTACTACGAAGCCGACTGCAACGACATCCGGCCGAGCGCGGCCACTTGGACCGCCTACTTCCAGCAACTGCACACGCTGTATCCGAACGCCGAACTCGCCTTCGGTGAAATCGGCCTGCCCAACCCCGTCACCACCACCACCCAGGACCAGGCCACAACACTCCTCAACTACTACTACGGCCTGCACATCGACCTGCCCTACTACGCGGGCGGGTACTTCTGGTGGAACTACGCCGAAGACATGCTCCCCGCCACCAAACCCATGTGGCAGAGCCTGAACACCGCATTCACGACAATGCCCGTACCCACCCCCTGACACGAAGGTGATCCTCCCGGGGCGCCGGAAACAACACCGGCGCCCCCTGCCCCCACCGGCACGAACACCGCCACACCACACCTGGGCATTGCCCCGCGATGCGGGCACCCCCTGTCACTTGGCCCTTGTCGTTCCAGGAAGGGAAAGTCCGGTGGGACGTCCCTCGAAGCACTCGGACGAGCTCCGTCGCGGCGGCTGCTACAGCGTCCCCCCAGCTGCAGAACCTCCTTGAGGAGTGGCTCGTCCACTGGCACCACCGACCCCACCAGGGCCTGCGCCACCCGGCGCTGCCGAGGGTGCGGTTGACGCCGATGCAGATGTGGGACGCGCTCGTCGCCGTCGCCGGCCATGTCCCCCTCCCCTTCACCGGCCGGGACTATCTCGAGCTGCAGCTGGTGCGCTGGCTGACGATCCACGACCACGGGATCGCCTCGAACAGCGCACCTACGACGCCGACCTGCTGGGGCCCTGGCGCGGCCAGCCCTCGACCGTCACGGCACGCGGTGGACGATGGGAGGTCCACCACAACCCCCACGACCTGCGCCAGATCTGGATCCGCCTCCCCGACCACCCCGACGGCCTAGTGGAGATCCCCTGGATCCACCGCGACCACGTCCACCAGCCCTTCGACGACCGCACCTGGCACCATCTGCGCACCACCCTCACCCACCGCTCCCCCAGCCCAGAGCACGGGAAGCCGACCTCGCCCACGCCCTGGACGACCTCCAACGCCGCGCTGAATCCGGAGGCGCCACCCCACTGAGCAAGCCGTCCTCACCCACGCCATGCCCGCCCGCATCCCCACTCAACACCGGACGCCAGTCCCAGCCGGACAACCACCCACCCACCAGCCGCCGCCATCGTTGCCACCGGTACCAACACCAGCACGGCGTCCACGCCGGACACCGCCACCGGCTGCCCCACGCGTGGCGGCACCGCCAAGACCGGCGAGAGCAGGGCAGGCAGAGCGGGCGAGGAGCAGGCGCAGGCGGCGGCTCCGCCCCGGGCGTGGACACGCCCCCCGAAACCGGCAGCAGCCCGAACGGTGTCGATCCCCGCACCGCCGAGGGCGCCGATGCCGTTGCCGCTGACGGCCCGGACGGTGACGGCCTCGTGGACGACGAAGGCCCGGACGGTCTCCTCGACCCCGACGACGACACCGGCCACGGCTTCGACCCCGTCGCCCCCTGGCCCGAGGACAACGACGACAGTGGTGGTGGCGACCGTTGGAGCGATCCCAGCCAGAACACCCCGGACAATCCGGGCCACGACGGAGAAGACCCCGAGGACGACACGGACGACGACGGCTGGGACGACGACCTCGGCCCGGGCCGCTACCCCCCGCCCTACACCGGCCTGGGACTGTGGGACGCGCACAAGGAAGCCGAACTGTGGTGAACACCCACCAGCCGCGCACCCCTGCCCTCACCGGCACCCTCCCGGCCGCCCAGGACGACGCGCCAGGGGCCGACGCATCGCTGGCCGATACGGCAGCGGACCCCGCGGGCGCGGCCAGTGCCGCCGGCCCACCGGACGCGGGCGGCCCAGCCCGGCTGGCGGGGATGTGGAGGAGGTGTCGGCGCCGTACGCGGTGGACACCTGGCGCGGCTTCGCCCAGTTCGCCACCACCCCCTCTCCCGCACCGCCAGCCCTCGGGGGTTCGGAGCGTGGTGGGGAGGAACGCCTGGCGTACTACTTGCAGTTCGTGCTGGTGATGGGCAGGTGGCCGCTGCGCTGCCGGGACTGTCAGAAGGGCGGGGTGGTGGATTCACGTCAAGAAAGCAGTCTCTGGTGCAAGGGTTTCGGTCGTCGTTGCCGGGACTGGCTAGGGCAGTGGTGTCGTGTTCCCAGGCGCGTAGGCGTCGAGGGCCTGCTGGCGGCGCCACCGGATGTCGTTGGTGAGGAGGAGCCGACGGGCTCGGTGGGCGAGGTCGTCTCGGTGTGGGGCTGGGGCGGGGATGTTCGGCGATGGCGAGGGCTGCGGCCAGTGCGGTGTCGCAAACGGCTGCGTTGGGGTGGTCGAGGGACGGTGAGACGGCCCGGTAGAGCATCGGGTGCAGAGCACGCAGCGCGGCCATGGCCGGGTAGCCGTCCAGGTGGTTCCGGTCGAAGTAGCGGTTGCCGGCTGCGACGCACGCGTCGTCGGAGTCGTAGGCGAGCCATGCCAGAAGCAGCACGCCGTCGCCCTCCGCGCCGTGCTGTGTCGCGCGGCGGGCGAGGAGCGCCGCGACGAACAGGGCGGTCGCGGGAGTGGCCTCGTAGATGGTGTTCTGGTGCCGTACCGGTTCGAGGGCGTCGAGGGTCTTCCGGGCCCGGCTCGAGCAGCCGGATCAGTACTCGGGGCAGCTTCCTGACAGTACCGGTCGCGGTCTCCAGCGACGCCCAGTTGGTCCCGCGAACAGCACCGACGGGTCAGGCAGGGCGCCTGGTGCGGGCCAGTTGGTGGGTGGGTCGGTGGTGGTCATCGCCCGACCTTACGATCCGTCACCGACACACTGGCCTGCCAGCGCTGTGGTGCTGACCTCGGTGCCCGGTCCGGTCGCCAGACAGACCGGATAACGGCCTCCAAACAGGCCGGGAAGGGCGGGGGCAGCCTCAGGCGTAGACACCGCCAATAGCAGTGGCGCGCTGGGCCTGGACAAGCGCCATGGCATGACGCTGGACTTCGCGGTGGACACCTGGGAGCCGGTCCTGCCGCTACCTGGTCTCGGCGAGGAGTGAGAACAGGGCGTCCAGTGCCCCGGGGTACCCGTCGTCGGAGGAGCGGCGAAGCCGATCAGCAGGCCGTTCGGGGTGTCCGGCGCAGGCTGGTGGTGGATTCGGTGAGGCCGCGCAGGGCGATGCCGCGGTCCGCGCACGCGGTGAGCAACCATTCCTCGGCCAGCGCGCCGGGAGGGAGGGTGACCAGGGTGTGGAGCGGGCGGCGTGGTCTTGGGTTGGCATTGGACGTTAACTCGGCCGGAGTAGCCTGGTCGCCTCGTATGCGATCTCTCGCTGACAGTGGCCAGAAGGGTGGAACGCTGCCGGAGGGCCTGGTGTCGAGTGGCGCGTCGACCGAGTCTTCATACCTTTAGTGATGATTCGACTACTAAAGGTAAGGGTCATGTGATGCGTCTCCGTGTTGCCCTCAGTGCCGCAGTCCTCGCCGCCGGTGCGTGCCTCCCGCTGGCCGGCATGTCCCATGCACAAGATTTCGACTGTTCCAACTTTTCCACCCAGGAACAGGCTCAGGCGGTGTTCGATGCAGACCCGTTCGATCCCAGCAACCTGGACGCAGACAACGACGGCATCGCGTGCGAGGCCTTGCCTCATGCCGTCACGGCAGATCCGGCCGCCGGCAGCTCGTCGGCCGCGTCCGCTCCGGCGTCCGTCCCCGCAGCGGCGCTGCAGGTGCCCGTCGGCGGCGTGTCGGCTGGCACCGGCCCCGCGCGGGATGACACGCGCCTCCTGGTCGCCGCCGGCCTGGCGAGCGGGGCCGTGCTCGTGGCCGGCGGCGCCGGCATTGCGCGCCGACGGCTGGGTGGCCGATCGAACTGACCACCCGCTCCTGGACATGGGGCCGCGGCTGCGGCCCCATGTCCGGCCATTGCGCCGAGACCGAACCGTGGACCGATGACGAGAGTGAGGGGCGGTGTGTCTGACGATGCCAAGCCGGTTGAGACCGTGCCTGCCCGTCGGCGGGGCGCGGTCTTCGTGCCGATGGTCTTGGTGGTCATCGCGCTGTTCCTGGCGGCCGCCGCCTGGGTGACCGCCTCCGAGGCCATCGCGCCTGTACCGGTCCGACCCCGAACGGCGCAGAATCCCCCGACCAGGACGGCGGCGCCGGCACCGCGACCGCAGGATGGTTCCGCAGCGATGTTCCGCTCGGATCCGACACGGATCCATATCCCGGACTTGGGAGTTGACGCTCCATTGATCCCGGTACGTCTGGGCTCCACGGGCACGCTGCAGCCACCCGCATCGGACGACCGCAACCTGGCCGGCTGGTACGACGGCGGAATCTCGCCAGGTGAAATCGGCACCGCCCTCGTCGTGGGCCACCTCGACACCCGCACCGGGCCGGCCGTCTTCTACCGACTCTCCGCCCTCACACCCGGTCAGACCGTGGCACTGGACCGCCGCGACGGGCAAACCGCGGTCTTCACCATCGACGCGGTCGAGGACTACCCCAAGACCGATTTTCCGAGCAGCCGCGTCTACCAACCAGCCACGCGGTCCGAACTGCGCCTCATCACCTGCGCCGGGCCCTTCGACCGCGAACACGGCGGCTACCAGGACAACACCGTCGTCTACGCCCACCTGACGGCAATCCGATGTTGTCATACAGACACGGCACACCCGCACGGGCCCACAGCGCTCACCGGACTTCCTGCCCCTGCCGTCGCCACCCTCGGGGTTACAGCAGGAAGCCGGTCCCCAACCCTGTCCGCATCACCGGTCGCTTGAAGTTCACGTACAGGCGCAACGGCTCATCGTCACCCGAGCAGACGACACCGCCGCATCCCATCAGCGCACCGAGCACCTGGGCAGACTGCGCTGCTTGCCGTGACAAACACGATCCTGCTGGCCACGGCAGGCGCGGGGTGGGCAAAGGGGGCACGGTGGCTCCCTGACCACGCTGGCGCGGGCCTCGGTGTGCGGCTACGCGACCGGCTCGGTGCGATTGTCCGACGGTAGGCCGCTGCGGCCCTGAGAAAGCACTGGGAGGCCGTCACCTGTGTATGACAGCCTCCGGCGTTGTGGCGTGGCGGCACAGGGCGGTCGGCGTGTACGGCCGGCCGCCCCAGGCTACGGTGCTGTGCCGACCGGGCGCCGTGGAGCGGTGTACGAGGATGCTGCTGAGCGGGCGCAAAACGTCAGGGGTTGTGTGGTCATCTGGTAGGGCGTCCATTCTGGAGAAAACCCGACGATCGGTCTGCCTGTGGCGTGGCAGGAGGGGGTCCATGACGTTGATCCGAAGGAGCGATGTCGCGTAGGTCGCCCGGCGCGGTGCGCGTCCAAACGCGGTTGATTCGGGGTCAGTCCCGACAGGTCAGTCGGATTCGAGGCTTGCGACCAAGCGCCCAAGATGCTGTCAAGCACCTTGAGGCTCAAAGGTTTTGGCCCGGATTCTTGAGCGAGACGCTCGGCCAGTACGAGCGGTTCCTGCGCCAGCCTGGCCGCTGGCTCTACGCGCCGTTGACGGATTGCCCATGCCACGATGTGCTCGGGGGCCGGGACAACGTGCAAGCCATGCTCGACGCACTGCCGTCGCTCGAACCCGCCCCACCCCCACCTCGGCCACCTCGAACGCGGCACCTACACCGACCGCCTCGTTCAGATCGGCGAGACCACCGGGCTCACTGCCCCCGCCGCCTCGCCCCGGCAACGCTGCGCCAGTAGGAAAACGCACAAGGAGCCGGCCGACCTCCGCCAGGTCAGATCTCCTCCCAGCGTTCCTGCTGTTCCTTGCTGTTCGGCCCGAACCCACGGGGATCGTCTTTCCCTTCCCTACCCCAGAGGTCGACTGTCCCGTCCACGAAGCCCGCGCTGAACATCATCGCCTCGACAACATGCCGCATGTCGGCCTCCTCCAGGTAGTAGAGGACATTCCGCAGCGACGACTGTTCCGCTCCGACCTGGTTGGCCGCCACGGTGAGGACCGCTCTGGCGGAACGACCCCACCCCGGGCATGGCCACCGACCCGGTGCCGCGTGGCTACCACTCCTCGGCCTTCCTGCTGCCCCACGGCCGGTGATGGCCGTCGGCGACAACCCCGGCAACGGCACCTTCGAGATGCGGATCTCGGTCTACTCGCCGCCCATCTCTTCCAGGGCATCCGGCCGAAGATCCTCTCCGTCGACAGCACCCACTGGGCGTAGGGCTCCGGCCAGCGGATCGTGGCCGACCCACCGATCGTCAAGGCCGAGCTGATCTGCCCGAAGCCCGTGACCCACTCCTCCGACCGAACCAGCGCTTCGTGGACCTGCCGATGACCGTCAACGCGGACGGCAGCACCAACCTGAACCTGACCACCAACCCGAACCTCGCACCCCCGGCTTCTACATGCTCTTCGCCGTCGGCGCCAAGGGCGTGCCGTCGGTCGCCACCTGGGTGCACGCGATGTGAGCCCGGGCCAGCCGCTCACCGGAGAAAGCCATGCGGAAATCAACTCCAACCACGCTGCTGGCGATCGCGGTCGTGGCCGCCGGCGTCGCTCTGGGCATGGCGCACGCCTCGACGCCCGCCGCCCCGGCCCGGTCGCAGCGGCTCAGCAGGACGCGCCGCAACCGAGCCCGGCGCCGCACATCCAGGACTTCGCCCACGGCCCGGCCAACAGCAAGAAACTGCCCACCTCGGCCAGCCCGCACAGGTCCCAAGACGCCGACGGCTGCGACCACAGATACGGTACGGAAGGGCAGCGCGTGCCACTGGTGTTCCCGCCGGGCGTCGGCGACACGGCGAAGGACCGCTGCCAGTGGCTCAAGAACCACGGCTTCAAGGAGCTGAAGGTGCACGACAAGGCCAAGGGCATGGATCAGCTCAAGCTGGACAAGAACAAGGACAACATCGCCTGCGGGAAGAACGAAGACTGATCCCCGACCGTCGAACGACCCCGGTGCTCGTTCTCAGGGGTTGTGCGGCGAGGGTGTACAGAGGTCCGCAACCACGCGGTGACACCGGCTGACTGCAATCGGCAGCGCCACCGGAGAACAGGGCGAGAGCGGCCGCCGGGGAGCGGACCTGCGAAGGCTCGCCCGGTGTGCCGGGCGGCCCTTCCCAGACGCTTCCGATGTGTCCAATTGGACACATCGGAAGCGTCAGCGGGCGTCTTGGCCGGTGAGACCGATCAGGTCGGCGCCGATCTTGCTGGCCAGCTCGAAGGCCTCCCACACCAGGCCAGTGGCCTCCGGGTCGAGCTCGACGGCCTTCCCGGCGTTCAGCAGCAGCGCACTGCGGACGGACGAGAGCCTTCCGACGGCGGCCCGCAGAGCGGCTACTTCGGGATGTTCCGAGCCGCTGCTTCCCGTCCCCCGCTCCTGCTGCTCGCGCTGGCCGGCTGCGGCCGTGCAGGCGGCCTCGACGGCCTGGGCGGCGGCCTCCCGTACGGCGGTCTGCTGGTCGTCGGCCGGTAACCGCTCGGGGAGCGCATCGCGGGCGGTGGCCAGCAGGACGGCCGTCGTCCGGATCTTGGCCCGGTTCGCCTCCTCCAGTACCGCCCCGTACAACTGGGCGGCGGCCTGGCGGCCGTGCCGGCCCTCGACCTTGAGGAGCTCACGCATCTGCCCCTCGTTCGGCGCGATGTGTCCGATCGGGCACATCTCCGCCGCCACGGCCGCCAGCGGCCAGCCGTCACGCCACCGCTTGGTCTGCCGGTACCGGCGGCCCAGCAGTTCCTGCGCGTACGTGTCCAGCGTCGGATGCGTGCGCCGGTGGAGCCGTTGACGGGCAACGACGTCCAGCGCCCGCCCGATCGTCCACACCGAGGCATCGGCAGCGCCTTGCACCGCCTGGATCGCCCGGTCGCAGGCCTCCCGCAGTTCCTGCTGCTCCGCGGTCAGCTCCGAGTCGTCGTCCTCGGCCACCTCGGGCAGCGAAGCCGGGTCGGGCAGCGCCTCGCCCAGTGCGGCGACGGCGGCCACCGCAGCGCCGGCGTCCAGACGGACCGCGACGATCGCCGCGGCACGCGGGTCCGTGCCGATCACCGCCCGGCCCGCGCCCTCCGGGTCCTGCTCGACCAGGGCGAGCACCGCCTGCGCCGGTGGCGCCTCCGTCCCGGGCGGAGTCTGTGACGGCCTCACGGCCACTGCCTGTCCTCCGTCACCGGCCCGGTCGGCTGCCCGCCGCGCATTGAACTCGGCCCGCCGCTCGGTACGTGGCTTCACTCGCACCCACCCGTTGTGCTGCGGGAACTCCTCGGGCGGTCGGAGGCGGCTCATGGGATCAACTCCAGGGCAAGGTCGCGCATCGTCTCGGCGGGATCACTGTCGGGGGCGTGGTTCTTCACGACCGTGGCTTCGCGTCGGGCGTCATGGGCGTTGACGGCCGGGCCCGGCTGGTCGACCGTCACCACCCCGCACAGGTCCTCGGTCTGCTCCGGGGCCGGACCCGGACAGCTGTCGCGCCCGTGCCGCGTCACTGCCGGTGCCGCGTCCGACGGGAACGCGTGGCCACATGCCGACAGGACGTGCGGACGCCCGCCGGACCACCCCTCGTCCAGTACGGTCAGCAGCTCGCGCAGTTGCTGCTCGCTGCGCCCCGGCACGGGAGTGGGCGGACTGTCCTTGCTGCCCTCCGGGCCCGGGCGCGCCGTCAGGTGGCCCTGCGGGTCGTGGCCGACCAGCAGCACCCGCTTGCCGTGCTCCGCCGCGGCCTGCACCGGGCCGCCGGAGACGAAGGTCTTGCCCACGCCGCCCTTTCGGTCGCCCCCAGGATCCGCTGTGCCGGCCGAACGACCAGCGGTGTGGGGCGATGGGTGGTCCTCCAACCACAAGTCTACGGCCCGGCCGGAGCCCTGGCCCTCGGTCACCTGCCGGGCCGTGCACTCGGCCGGCCGGGCCGGTTTCCGGCGCAGTGCGGGCGTGATGTGGGCGAGCGACTTCTCGCGCTGCTCGCCGGGAATCGGGTGGATCACGGCAGGCAAATTACCGATTCGGCACGTGGACCGGCCGAAAGGGCTGGCGCATGTCCCGCCACGTGGTTGGGCTGCCTGGCAGCCGCACGTGCACGGTAACTATTCGCGGCCCTTTTCTCCCTGTTCGCAGCGCGGGTTTCCGATGACGATCTCATACAGCCCGGGACCCACTTTGTGGAACCGACCGCCTGCGGCTTCCGCGATCCGGGCCCGCTGCACGTCGAGCCGATCCATTGCGGCCCCCGGAGGAATATCCACGTATTTTCGGACCAGTGCGATTTCCTCCGATGTCAGCTCAGGCTTCCACATGCCGGCCTCCATGGGTCGTGAACCGGTCACTGACAGTCCGGCACCGCCGAGAAGACGACCGCGACCCGATGCGACCGGCGAGGTCAAGATCTCGCACCGGAGCCCCGGGGGCAGGCTTTCCCGCGTACGACGCCGTGAACACCGGGAGCGTGCCGATCATGGTGATGCCCCAGCAGGAGGAATTGACTGCGCCTCGTTGCGGGCGAGCACCAGTGTGGCCTCACCCGGCCCCAGGCGTTGAAGGACGGTTGCGGCGCGTGGTTCGTCGCACCCGTTCAGGATGATCGAGAAATCATTGCCTGTGCGCACCCACCGGTCGGTCTGTCTCGCCACGGCACGAAGGGCCCGCTCGGCTGCTTCCGCATTTCCGGCCCGGAAAAATACGCACACGGAGCAGTCATTCGGTCGGCGCCGAGTGTGGCGGTGGGCCAGCATTCGCCGCCGTTCCTCCAGGATGATGTCAACGAACTGCTCTGCGCTCCTGTCCCAGGAGAACTCGGCGGACCAGGCCCGGCACCGTTGTCCTGCCTGCTCCCGCTCCTCGCGCATCTGCAGCCTCGAGAGGCTTTCGTCGATATCGGAGACGAGATTCCTGCCCGCCGCGAAGATCTTTTCGGCTCGAGCATTCCCCCTGGTTTCTCGCGGCATGGACGCGTCGAAGGTCACCACAGGGGTCCCTGCGGAATTCGCCTCGATTGCAGTGAGGATCGCTTCGCCGGTGACCACCGCCAGCCAGGCACGGGCGAGCAGGGTCCTTCTTCGCTCCTCTCCGACGGCGCCGTGGAAGGTGACATGAGTTCCGATGCCGTAATTTTCGGCCATGGCGCGCAGATGCGGGAGCTCCGGGCCGTCCCCTACAATATCGACCTGCAGATGCGGCCGGGCGCCCACCAGCAGGCCCGCAGCCTTGATGAGCCATCCCATGTGTTCCTCCGGAATCAGGTGGCCGACGGCGACGAATGATGGATGGGCGGTCTTCTCCGAAGGCACCGCCGGCCCCGGTGAAGGATTTCCGCCCGGGACTATGTACACGGGGTTGTGGAATCCGATTTCCTTGCGCAAATTAGACCTTGCCGTTTGAGAAGGCACGACGATCGGCTTCCCGCGATAGACTGCCCGATCGGCCAATTTCTCTGCCAGCCTGAAGGGAAGTCCGACGGAAAGGTCGAACGAGGGCCTGTGTCTGCGGCGGATGACGCGTACGTCAGTGGTCCAGCGGGGCGCGAACAGCGGGGCAAGGAAAGAGGACCGGCCCGAGAACTCGACCACCACGTCGAAGCTGTGGCGGTGTTTGAGGAGATAGAATGCGGATGGGCCGAAAAGGCCGTACCTGTCGTTGGCGCGAACGACTCGAACGCCGTCGATCAGGTCCAGCGCCTCCGAACCTGCGCTTCGAGCGGTGACGAGCGTCACTTTCGCACCTTTTCCCGCAAGCCTGCGGGCAATCTCGGCACAGTAGAAGTCGGCTCTGTCGAGATCCAGGCCGAATGGATCGTCCCGGCTCAGTAAAAGGATGTTGAGCGCAGGTTCCCCGGGGGCGCTCGCGCGGGAGTTTTTCGGGCTCATATGAATCACTTCAAATGTCAAAGGTGGGAAATGACCGCCCCGCCGGGACCGGGCGGGTGGCTCGGGCAGGGGGTCCGCAGGCGTACGACTCTGTCCATGGCCGATGCAGGCGTTCCATGGACAAATCAATCACCCTCGAGAAGGTTCTTCTCGGCGGCAGCGGCCAGGAGGACCGCGGCGATTTCGAGGTCGCTCTCATGGCGCTCTTCGGTGTTGTGGCCCTCACGGCCGCCACAGAAGAGACGGGTGGCGATGGCCAGGTCGCGCTCGGTGGCGGCGACGGTCCGCCATCGCTGGAGGAACAGATGCACCGGGCCGATGCTGTCGGTCTCCAGCGCTTGCGAGAACGCCTGGTCCCGCTGCCGATCCAGTTCGGGAAGGCGGCGCGGGGCGAAGGCGATAATAGTCGCTCGAACGGCTGCGAGCGAGCCGTCGGACAGTGGCGGCCGGGCGCGCGGGCCCATCAGCTGCATCATATTCTCCAGGGATCACGGAGGTGGCGTCGTCAGCGCGTGTGCGAGGGCGGTCCACATGGCATTGGCCGGCGGGTAGGGGAGCATGTCCTCGGCGTAGTGCCACCAGAAGTGGCCGCCCATGTAGCGGGGCGCGCTGATCGGCAGGGTGTAGTAGTGGGTGAGCTGTTCCAGCTTCCGGTCGAGCGGGGCATCGAGGTCGGGCGTGCCGTTCTCGCCGAAACCGACCTTGGCATTGGGGAACAGCCGGGCCAGCTCGGTGAATACCTGGTTCCACTCGGACAGCGGGGGGCGGTAGTGGTTGCAGTCATCCTCGTAGTAGGAGACGAGGACGTAATCCAGACCCTGTTTCAGTTCCTCAGGTAGGTTCTCCTTGGCCCATGGGAGCATCCGGTGCTCCGCGTCCGGTGAACAACCCGGGTTGTAGTACAGCGTGATCGCTGTTCGGAATCCCGCTGCGCTCACCTGGCGGTACGCGTCCGAGACTTTGGCCTTGACGTCGGAGGTGGGGCCCAGCCATTCTCCGTTGATCTCGTTGCCGATCTCCCAGATGTCGATCCGGGTGCCGAACGATGCCAGGAGGGCGGCCGTTCTGGTGCGGTATTCCGCCGGGGACGTGGCAGCGACCTCCGAAGAGTCGACCGGTTCGGCCATGAGGTAGCTGATCGGCTGCAGCGCTGCCACGGCGGCGGCGTAGTCGGATGTCGACTTGTCCCGGTCGAAAACGACGCGTGCGGTCGGTTGCTGAGGGAGCGCCCTGAGCGAGGCGGTGAGCTGGTGCAGGGCCGACACATCGTCAAGCGTGACGCCATGGAGTACATCGGGCAGTGGACGGAGGCCGAGCCGGGTCGGTGCACTGGCACTCGGTGGCTCCGGGACGGCACCGCCGCTCGGGGTGCAGGCCGTAAGCAGGGACAGGCAGGTCGCCAGCAGGAGCGGCGAGGTGCATGCTCTTGAAGCCATGACACTGGCTTTCAGCGGGGCGGGCCGGCGGCGGTACACGGTGGAGCGGGTCCGGCTACTCGACGGTGACCGACTTCGCCAGGTTGCGCGGCTGGTCGACCTCGTGGCCCTTGGCGGTGGCCAGCTCGCAGGCGAAG
>NZ_JBFBJY010000119.1:0-16311 GCF_040702125.1 Kitasatospora sp. NPDC085895
TTTGGGCGGGCGGGCCGCGCCGGCCCCCCCCCTCCCCCCGGCGGGTCGGTCCCTAACCCGGCCGGGGGGGGCGGGGGGCCGGGCGCCCCCCCGACCCGCCGTCACCGGTCAGAGACCGGACGTGGTGGCCAGCTCGGCGTTGTAGTCGGCCAGCTTGGTGATCTGGGCGCCGCTGAGCACGCCCTGGAAGAGCCAGACGTCGTCCAATTCGCCGGAGAAGTACTCACCCCAGGCGCCGGCGTTCCGGTTGCGGCCGAACTGCAGGCCGGAGGTGGCCTCGTACGGCTGCGGGGCGCCGGTCCAGGAGATGTGCGGCGTGCAGCCGGTGCTGCCGTCCGGGCATCCCTGGTTCTCCAACTGGCCGTTGACGTACAGGCTCAGCCGGTCGGAGAAGGCGTCGTAGGTGACCGCCAGGTGGGTCCAGTTGTCCAGGACCGAGGTGGCGGGCGTGTGCGTGGTGCTGGTGCGGACGGCGCCGGCGGCGTCGGAGTCACGCACCTCGGCCTGCCACTCGCCCGAGGGCTGCTGGTTGGCGTCCGGGCCCAGGTAGTGCCAGCGGACCGTCACCGCGCTGTTGTTGGCGCCGGGCAGGGACAGCACGGTCATGTCGCGGGTCGGGATGCCCGCGGTGTTGGCCCAGCCCGCCAGGCTGAAGCTCTGCCCGGTGTGCAGCGGCACCGCGGTGGTGGCCGCGTAGCCGGTGGAGCCGTTCAGCAGCAGCGTGCCCGTGGTGGGCAGCACACCGCCGTCGGACTTGATGGAGGCTCCGGTGCCGAGCTGGGCGCCCGCCTTGAGCGGGCCCTCGTCGGGCGAGCTCAGCGGGGTGCCGGTCGCCGTGCCGAGCTTCCAGCGGCCGGCCAGCTGCGGACGCTGCTGGACCATGTCGCGGGCCTCGGTCGAGGTGAGGACGCGGTCGTAGATCCGCACGTCGTCGACGTCGCCCTTGAAGAACTCGGCGTTGGCGCCCTCGCGGTTCACGGCGCCGATCTGGACCGGGCCGGGCTTGGCCCACGGCGTGTTCTGGGTGTAGTCGGCCTCGCCGACCAGGTAGCCGTTGATGTAGAGGCGGGTCTTCTTGGCCACGCTGTCGGAGACACCGACCAGGTGGACCCACTCGCCGGTGGCGGAGCTGAAGCAGGGCACGCCGTTGACGGTGGTGCCGGGAGTGCAGTCGGCCTGGGCGGCCCGGACCAGGGTGTCGACGGAGGTGTCCTCCTTGTAGCGGCCGAACACCCACTTCTTGCCGTAGGCCGAGTAGTACAGCGAGAACTCGTTGTTGTGCTCGCCGTTCTGGGTCACCGCCATCTTGGCGATGGTGTCGCCCGCCGCGGGGGCGGTGGCCTTGACCCAGGCCGAGACCGAGAAGTCCTTGGTCCCGTCCACCTGCGCGCGGGTGCCGCGTGCGTAGTCGTCCACGCCGCCGAAGTGGACGGCGTTGCCGGCGATCCCGGGCGCGCCCGGGGCGGCGCCGCCGTTGACGGTCAGGTTGTCGGTCTCACCGGTGCCGATCGCACTGGCGGCGCTGTCGTCGAGGTGCCAGACCGCCTTCGCGAGACGGCCGGTGGCCGGGGTGCGGTCGGCGGCGACGTCGGTGGCCTCGCCGGCCGTCAGGGCGCGGTCCCAGACCTTCACCTCGTCCAGCGCGCCCTTCCACTCGTCGGTGAAGGTGGCGCGCCAGCGCATCCGGCCGAGCTCCAGGGAGCCACGCGCCGGCCAGACCGACGGGGAGGCGACGGTGACCGGGTTGGCGCCGTTGACGTACAGCGTCGCGGTCTTGGCCGTCGCGTCGTAGACGCCGAGCAGGTGGGTCCACTGGTTGAGCGCCAGCGGGACGGTGGAGACGGCCTCCTGGTACGAGTACCCGGGGTTGGCGTCCTGGGTGAGCACCGAGAACACCCACTTGCCGTTGCGCATGCCCAGGTCGAAGGCGGACATCACGTTGCCCGCCTGGGTCACGGCGGCGCTGTTGGTCTGGGAGGTGGCGAGGTTGACCCAGGCCGAGACGGTGTAGCTCCGGGTGGTGTCGAGGACCGCGCCCTGGGTCTCGGCGTAGCCGGTGGCACTGCCGTCGAGCGACATCGCGTTGCCCAGGTGGCCGGCGGCGCCGGGCTTGGCACCCGTCGCCAGGGCGGCTTCGATGCTTCCGGAGGTACCGGACAGCGTCGTCCCGCCGGACTCGTCCATGCCCCAACCGGCGCGCACAGGCTGTCCGTTGAGAACGGTGAAGTAGTACGTCTCCTGCTGCGAGGCGTTGCCGGCGCTGTCCAGCGCCTTGGCCGACAGGGTGTGCACGCCGGGGGTCTCCGGCAGGATCTGGACGGTCTGCGGGGCGCCGGCGGTGGTGGTCACCTCGTGCGCCGCGGAGGCGTTCCCGTCCAGCCCCCACTGGTACTTGACCACGTCGGTGGAGGCCGAGTCGAGGACGAACGCGCCGTACTTGCCCACGCCGTCGGTCCACGGCAGGGACGCGGTGGCGTCCTTCGAGCCGGGGTAGGAGGCCGAGGTGATCGCCGGGCCGTCCGGCGCGGTGGTGTCGACCTTGAAGTAGCACAGGGTCGGATCACCGCTGGAGGACCAGGGCCCCCACTGCGCGCCGTCCCAGGCCCGCACCTCCCAGCCCAGCTTGGTGTTGGTGGGAAGGGTGGTGGGCAGTGACCAGGAGAAGTACGAGCCGGAGCCCTTGAAGGTGTTGGAGGCAGGGGCGGCCCCGGCCGAGCCGGTGGACCACCAGCGGCGGATGAATCCCTGGCCGTCGCCCGTGTCCCAGAACACGCCGAACTGGACGCCGACGGCCTCGCCGTCGGGGTCCGAGGCCCGCGCGGTGATCTGCGGCATCTTGTTGATCGTGATCGGGGTGGTCTGGCAGACCGAGCCCGGCGACATGGTCAGGTCGCTCATCGCGGTCTGGTTGGGCGGCAGGTTGTAGTAGACCCGCAGGAAGGCGTCGTCGGTCAGACGCTTCCAGCCGTACGAGTCGTTCTCGTTCTCGGCCTTGAGGCCGAAGGTGATGGTCGGCCAGCCCCAGTTGGCGGCGTCCTGGACCAGGTCCTTGACCGCGCCCGAGGTCCCGCCGAACTCCAGCCAGCCGCCGGGGCAGTTGCCGCTCCAGCCCTTGGCGGTGTTCATGGTCTGCAGCTTGCGGCTCCAGAAGCCGTCCGCGTTCTGGCTGTTCCAGGTCAGGCCCGAGGAGATGTAGCCGGTGTTCCACAGCTCGACCGGTCGGGCGTCGCAGGAGTACGACCAGCTCTCGTACGTGCCGAACTCGGCGCTGAGGATCTGCTTGCCGACGAAGCTGCCGTTGGGGATCTGGAAGAACGCCCGCTTGACGTCCGTGGGCGCACAGCGAGAAGTGTCCCCGCAGTAGCCGACACCCCAGTCGTGGACGTAGGTGCTGTTGTACGTGAAATGCCAGTACGGCTGCGAGGAGTAGTACCGGGAAACACCGGCCCAGTCCGAGGCGTTGGGGGTGTTCCAGGCCGGGTCGATCATGACCGGGAAGACCGTGGCGGCATCGTCCAGCATGCTCTGGTCCGGGGTCAGGACCATCTTCTGCTGCGGCAGCTCGACCTTGAGCTTGGCGACCTTGGCACCCTCGCCGGGCACCAGGTTCTCCAGCGCGGGCGGGGTGCCCGGTGCGGCCGGGGCCGACCCCTGCGCGGGGGCGGCAGCCGACTTCGCCGTGGCGGCCTTCGCGGCCGACGCCTTCCCGGCCGGGCCGGAGGAGTCCCACATGACCGGGACGGGGGCTTCGAACACGGTGCCGCCGGCACCCTTGTCGACCGCCTTGAGCGAGCCGTCGGGTGCCTGCTGGACCGTCAGGCCGTCGCTCTGCAGGCCGAGGCGGAGCTGGTCGAGCTCGGGGTTCTTCGCGGCGGCCGCAGTGTGCACCACGATGACCTGGCTGAAGCCGGTCCGGGTGGCGGTGAGCTTGAGGTCGACGTCGGGCAGGATCGCCCGGTACTCGGCGGTGCTGCCGTCGACGACCGGCTTCGGCAGGGCCTCCGGCCAGGTCAGCTTCAGTTCCTTGCCCGCGGTGGCGATCCGCACCAGCGGCTGGTCGGTGCCGCCGCCGGAGAACTCGACGTCCGCGGTGGCCGCCTTCGGCGCGACCGCACCGCTCGGCAGGACGCGCAGCGCCGGGTCGAGGTTGACCCACGAGCCGCCCTTGCGGACCCGCTTGGGCTGCACGTACGTCGTCGTGACCAGCTTGCCGTCCGGCTGCGCCACCGTGTCGCTGGACTCGGTGCGCTTGGCGGCCACTTCGACCGGCTTGCCGGTCCGCTTGGCCTCCTTGACCGCGAGGCTGTCCGCCGAGTCCGCCGGCTTGGCCGAACCGGCCGCCGCCTTCGAGTCGGGTGCTCCCGATGGTGCCGCCGCTGAGGGGGACAGCGCCGACGCTGCCACCGCTGCCGCGGACAGGGCGCTGACGGCCCAAATCCTGACGGCCCGTCTTCTGCCTGTACTAACCACTATTTCCAGCTCTCGCGAGATCGTGCAACGTTCCTCGCGGATCTTGGTGCAGACCTTAAAAGTCCGTCAACGTCTCATGAGAATCCGATGAGAACCGTGCCCGCGACGTGCTGGATCAATGGTGATCAGTGCCGCCAAATCGGACAGCGGGTGGCTTCTGGAGTGAGGTAAATCACTGGACCTGCTCTGAACCCGGATGCCCGGCGCTTCATGGCCGCGTGCAGTTGCGCCACCGTGACCGAAGTCGTGGCCGGCCACGTGGCCATGGCCTCCCACCCCGAGGTCGTCGCCGACCGGATCCTCGAGGCCGCCCGCCGGGTCGGCTGACACGATCGGCCGTGGCGCCCGCGCGGGGGCCGGCTCTCCGACCGATTGACGCTTCGGCTCTTCTTCTCAGGAACCGCCTGCCCCGCGGCGATCTCGTCCGGCCGCCGTGGACCGCCGATGCTGTCGGGGCATCCTGGGTGTGAAGCATCTCCGGCCTGAGTTCTCCATGGCAGGTGGGGCCCGGTGGATCGGGCGTGGTGTGTTCGGGCGGTCTCCGGCAGCCTCCGTTGCAAGCGGGAGCCGGAGGAGTCGGGGGAATGAGCAACGTGCTGGCGCATGCCTCGGCCGTCAGCGGGTTGGGCTCGGGTCGACCTGGGTGAAATCAGGGCCGTCACGCCGTCATACTCGATGCCGTAGCGGCCGAAGACGGTGGTCCGCCTGCCCCCACCGGCGACTGGCGCAGCGACTCTGCGTGGCCTGGCCCATTCGTCCCGGGCTGCCTTCCACCGGCATCCTGGATGACATCCCTCGCAGCAGGGGCGCCCACCGCTCGGACCGAGCTCCCTCGACGCCGTCGAACGCACTCGCCGCCCTCGATCCCCCCGGCTTCGGGATCGACGCCATGATCACCGCCGTTGACGGGCTGCAGGCCCTCGTCCGGGGCCACGCCATCGGCGAGCTCGCCCGACAGGAAGCCGTCCGGCACGCCGGAGTCGGCGTCCAGCGACGGATGGACGCCCGTGCGCCCTACCTCGACAAAGTCGTCGAGAGCTGGCGCCATCCACTCCTCGCCCGGGTCATTCGTGATGCCAGGCTTCCCCACGCGGCCGACAGCGCCGACGTCGGGTTCGAAATGGGACTCGAACGGCTCCTCGACGGACGGGAGGCCGACCTCCCGGTCCATCCCTGACGATCCGGCAGCGTCAACCGGCGGTTCATCGGGAACTCCGCACCGCGCCGGCCTCCGCACGCCGAACCCCGACGCAAGGCGCTCCCCCGAGACGATCCACCAGGGCTTGCACGGATCAGCGGACGCTTCGTCATATCCGCTTCTGGGCCAGCTCGGGCTGTCCGGCTGTGGGCCGGGCGGCCCGTTTGGCTGTGCGCTGGCCGGGGTGCGGTGCCAGGTGCCCGCCGGTGCGGCTTAAGAGGTGTCCGCTCCGGATTTCAGCTTCCATCCGTCGAACGGGCCGTACGAGACGGAACCTGCCTGAACTGCAGGAATACCGTGCAATGCGACCTGGGGTTCAAGGGGTGGAGTGCCAAGCGGCGGTGAACTCAGCCTGCCAGTTGTCCAGGGCCTCCGGGTATGGGAAGCGGCTCGTGGTGATGCCACACCAAGGATCGGTCTCGTTGTTGCAGTTCTGCCGAGCCCCACTCCAGTCGAACGATGCCGCTGTGGTGCGCGCACGCGTAGGCGACCAGGACGAGCTTCGTGTCCGGGGACAGCTTGGCGAGATCGCCGTGGACTTCGTCCTCGGGCGCTTCGAAGGCTGGTCCGAGGTCGAGTTCGCCTTGTCGGGGGTCGGGCCCATGGCGGCGGATCAGGTCGGCACGAAGACCGGATGTCCGCCGGAGCTTCGCGGTGCTCACCGGTGTGTCTCTCTTCGCGTACCGGATCGGGTAGAGGACGTGCCCGGCTACCACCATGACGGTGCGGGCCTGGAGCCGGACGGCATCCGCACCAGGTAGGTCGGCAAGTCCCATGGCCAGCTGCTCGAACTGTGCTGCGTAGAGCCCGTGCCCGTACGCTTCGAGGGTTTGCGTTCGAGCCCCCTCGTGGGCGTCTCGTGCTCGCTCGTGAGCGCGGGCCAGGCACTCCGGCACCAGGTCCACGAGCCGAGGGGCGAGTGCCCCGAACGCCTCCTCAGCCCACGGCGTCACCCGAGCCTCTGTCGCCATCGGTCCCCCCGCGCCTTCAGTGCCAAGACCTGTCGCTTCGAAGATCAGACGACCGGTTCGGTATCACAAGGGCGCGCGGGGGGATCGAGGGGTGCACGACTGGGCGCGTCGGCGAACGTGAGAGGTGTCCTCGGGGCGTGGAGGCGGGAGTCAGTGGTCGCCGGGCGGGACGGCATCCGCGGGATCGATCTTGTTCTTCTCGAGCCACTTCGTGTATCGCCATTCCAGCGCACTCTCGTGCGGGAGCTTGGGCAGTGCCGACTGGGGTGTGGTGATTCCGAGCTCCTTCAGCGTCGGGCCCTGAGGGCGGACCATCACGTGGAGGGTGGTCGAGGAGGACCGCGGCGCCGCCGGTGACCAGGGCGAGCGTGGTGATCCCCGCGACGGCGGAGAGCCTGCGGCGACGGCGGGTTGCGTCTTGCTCGGCAGGTGTCCAGATCGCCTCGTCCCGGGCGGGTGGGTCCCACCGGGCGGCGATCAGGTCACCGACAACGGTGGGCGCGACCGCGTGAGGGGAGAGCACCTGGGTGGTTTGCGAGGCGAGCAGCCTGGTGCACGCCGAGGCGAGTGCGGTGGCCGAGGGGCGGTCGCCGGGTTCCTTGGCCAGGGCGGACGTCACCAGCGCGAGGAGATCGTCGGGCACACCGGCGAGGTCGGGCTCGCCGGACATCACCCGGAAGGCGACCACATCGGGAGCACCGACGCCGAACGGGAGACGTCCGGTCGCGGCGTAGCCGATGAGGGCACCCCATGCGAAGACGTCTCCGGCCGGGCCGGCGACGCCGGTTCGGTAGTACTCCGGGCTGATCCAGCCCGCGGTACCGGTCATGGTGCCCGTACGCGTCACAGCGGTGCCGTCAAGGGCATGGGCGATGCCGAAGTCGAGAACGCGAGGACCGCTCGGAGCGAGAATGACGTTCGCGGGTTTGACGTCACGGTGCACCACCCCCCGCCTCGTGGACGGCCGCAAGTGCAGCTGCGGTGCCGGCCGCCAAGGCGTACAACTGCGCCGCGGTGAGTGGGCCGTCCGTGCTGACGTGCCGGTCGAGAGTCGGGCCGGGTACGTATTCGGTCACCAGCCATGGAGTGGCGGCATCGGTGTCCGCTGCGAGCAGTGGGACCAGACAGGGGCCCGTGACACGCCGGGACAGCTCGACCTCGCGCCGGAACCGGGCACGGAATTCGTCGTCGTGGGCCTGGGCAGGGTGAACGAGCTTGATTGCGACCCGGCGTCCGTCGGGATCCAGGGCCGCGTACACCGTGCCCATGCCACCTGAACCGAGACGGCCGATGATCCGGTACGGACCGATCCGACGAGGATCGCCAGGCCGGCCGCGATCGACTCGTGCGGGCAACGAGGACTCCTGTCGACGCGTGACGGATCGTCCTGCACTGTACGCGGGACAGGTGGTGCCGCGGACGGACTCTCGGATGTTGCCACCGGGGGTGGACGATCGGGCAACCTGGTCTCCTCGTCGGGTTCCGATCCCCGATGACGCGAACTCGATGCACATCCGAGGACCCGGCACCGATGACAACTTCCGAGGAATGGGAAGCCGCGAAGCTCGACCACCCGGTCGGTGCCGTGCTGCGCGGGAGAATCGCGGCCGTCAGGCCGTTCGGGATGTTCGTCGAAATCCCCGGGCATGCCGGGGTCGCGGCAGTGGTGGATGCCATCTCCTACCACCCCGACCGCGATCCCGTGCCCCCGGAGTCGTGGCCCGCGGTGGGCGAGACCGTCGAAGGCGTCGTCTCCGAGCATTCCGAGCACAACCGGCAGTTGAAGCTGCGGGTCGGATGACGGTGAGCCGGACGGTCGCGGCGGCGGGGCCCTGCTGAGCGACGGCCGCGTGCCCGTGCCCCCGGTTGCCAGGGGGCGGCCTTCGTGAGGTGGCCCCCCGGTTCACCAGGAGGTGTACGGGGTGAGGGTGAGGACGGCGTTGGAGTAGCGGCGGTCGGTGCTGACGTCGGGGCCGGCCCAGGTGGGGGTCGGGGGTTCGGGTTGGTGTTCGTCCCATTCGACCTCGGCGACGAGGAGGCCGGTGTTGGCGCCGGCGTACTCGTCGACGGTCCAGCGGCCGGGGGCGCGGGAGAGGTGGTGGCGGTGCTTCCGGAGCGGGGTGCCGAGGCAGAGGGCGAGGAGTTCGCGGGCGTCGGCCACCGGTACGGGGTACTCGTATTCGAGGCGGGCGGGGCCGCTCCGGCGGGCCTTGACGGTGAGGAAGGCCGCGGTGTCGCCGGAGAGGCGCACCCGGACCTCGCGGTCGCGGTCCATGGAGAGGTAGCCCTGGGTGAGCGTCTCGGTGCGGACCACCTCCGCCCGCCAGTCCTCGCCGGACAGCAGGTACTTCTTCTCGATCTCCACAGCCATCGGCGGCCTCCTACTGCCAGAGGATCAGGGCGATGCCGGCGAGCATCACGCCGGCGGCGGTGATCCGCGCCCCGCCGAAGCGTTCCCGGAAGAACACGGTGCCGATCGCCGCACCCACGATGATGCTGGTTTCGCGCAGCACGGCGACCGGTGCGAGCGCGGCCCGCGCCTGGGCCCACAGCACCAGCCCGTAGGACAGCACCGACATGGCACCGCCGAGGAGCCCGCGGGCCCGGACCGGCCGCAGCCGTTCGGCGAGCCCGCGGCGGTGGGTGAGGAGGGGGTACCCGGGGACGGGTGGCAGCCGGGTCCGGGGACGCGAACGCGCTCCAGCCGCTGTCCGTCCTCGCCGCCGAGGTCCAGGCCGGGGGCATGCCGGAGCTCGCCGCCGAGGTCTGGCGCGCCATCGCCGAGAGCGCCACCGCCGGGTGACCACCGCCCCGGCGCGTCCCTGGGATCGTGCCCCGCGTGCGTAGCGCGCGCGTATCGCCGGCCGGACCGCCCGGATGCACACGCCCGCTGACGCCGCGTCGGGCGCGCCCGCCCGTGCCCGGA
Organism: Kitasatospora sp. NPDC085895; assembly: GCF_040702125.1. NCBI lineage: Bacteria > Bacillati > Actinomycetota > Actinomycetes > Kitasatosporales > Streptomycetaceae > Kitasatospora > Kitasatospora sp. NPDC085895. Next base: position 9,566 of record NZ_JBFBJY010000119.1, read on the forward strand.
GCGGGCCGCGCCCGTGCCCGGAGCGGGCCGCGCCCGTGCCCGCCGGCCGTCAGCCGCAGTGGGAGGCCAGGGTGGACTTCTCGGCGACCTTCCTGTTGTTGGGGTCGTCGACCCGGCCGTAGACCATGATGCAGCGGTCGGCGGTGCCGGTGATCCTGGCCGGGCCGGCGTACCAGGCGAAGGTGCCGGAGTTGTGGTCGGACTGGTCGTAGTCGCAGAACTCGCCGGCCTTGGTGCCGGCCACGCAGCGCCAGATGTACACCGCCTGGTACTTGGTGACGCCCGAGGCGAAGTGGGTGTCGACGGCGGCCGCGCAGTTCGTGCCGCCGTTGGCGCTGCTGTAGTAGAGGTACAGCTCGCCGTACTTGGTGCCGGTGCCGTTGTCGGTCTTGAGGTCGTAGGTGTCGACCAGGTTGCCGCTGCACCCGTACGTGCTTGCGGCGCTCGCCTGCGGTGCGGCGGCGATGCCGCCGACGAGGACGAGGCCTGCGGCGGCCAGTGCGGAGAGTGTCGTACGCATGGGAGCTCCCTGGGAACGGTGCGCGCGGATTGTCCGGGCCCGTCCCTTCTATCGATCCGGTGTAGCGCGCCCGTAGCCCGCCGATCGCACGCGGACCGGGTCGACACCCGTGATCCACAGCGGCTCGGACGGTTCGGACTGACGGCGCGTCGAAGCCCCGTCGGGCAAGGCGACTTGGAGAGGTCACCTGCCCGACGGGGACTTCGACGCGTGTACCGCTGCGGTTCAGGCGCACATCGTCATACCGCCGTGACCTGCACGCTCGCTAGAACACCCCGGCTACGGGGTCGTCCTCGGCGCGGGCGTGCCGGTGCCTGCCGGGGTTGCTCAGAAGTGGAGCATGTGCTGGAAGGAGTTCTCCGCGCTGCTGACCCGGAGGTTCTTGCGGGTGCCGTAGGCGAGGCGGTTGTTCCAGTTGTACTCCTCGACGTCGAAGGAGCCGTCGGCGTGGACCGCGTTGACGTAGGCGACGTGGCCGTAGTCCCCGTGGGTGTCGTTGACGGCGATGGCACCGACGGTGGGGGTGGTGTTGACGGTGACGCCGATGCGGCGGGCGGCGTCGTCCCAGGTGTTGGCGTTGCCCCAGGTGGTGCCGCCGTAGGAGTTGCTGAAGTTCGGGACGCCGAGACGGCTGGCGATGCGGTACGCCGCGAAGGCGGTGCAGTTGTTGGCGGCGAAGCCGCGGGTGCCGTGGTCGAAGTCGTTGGTGGGGCTCTCGTTGCTACCGCCGCCGCTGCTGCCGAGGAACTGGTGGGAGGCCTCGTTGTTCTTCAGCGTGGAGTTGAGGTTGCCCTTGGCGCCGGGGGCGAAGTCCTGGCTGGCGCCGCCGTAGCCGCTGTTGAAGTAGACGCGGACGGTCTTGTCGGAGCGGTTCCACACCGAGGCGGCGTTGTTCTTGACGCAGACGCCCTGGCCGTTGCCGGCGCCCTTGAACTCGTAGCAGGACGGCTGGGTGGCCCCGTAGTCGCTGATGGAGCCGGTGAAGTCGGAGACCGAGCCGGCCTGGTCGCTGTTGTAGTAGAGGCAGAACTCTCCGGAGTCGCAGGATCCGTCGCGGGAGGCGGCGAAGGCGGGGGCGGAGGTGGCTCCGATGAGGGGGACGGCCATGGCCAGGGCGGTGCCGGCGATGGTCAGCGTGGTGCGTATGTTCTTCTTCAAGGCCTGCTCTTTCATGACGTGCGATCTACGGGTTCTGGCGGGTCATCAGGTCGTGCTCGGGTGGTGCCGGCGCGGTCAGTGGGTGCGCTGGTACTCCTCCCAGGTCTGGATGGGGATGCGGGGGCCGTCGTCGGCGGCCTGGTTGGCCAGCCCGTTGAGGCCGAGGTAGTAGTCACCGGTCTGGTGCTGGGCCTGGGTGGACAGATCGGTGTCGCTGATCGCTGCGGCGTGGATGTGCCACGGCCAGTCGCCCTGGTTGGGGTTGCGGACCCAGGCGGCGAATCCGACCTGGCGCAGTGCCTTGGCGACGGAGGTGCGGGTGCTGCTGGACATGCCGTCGACGCTGATGTCCACGACGCCGCCGCCGTCGTGGGTGCCGGCGGAGGTGGGGTCGCCGCCGGGGTTGTAGGAGCCCTGGGACAGGGTGAGCTTGAAGCCCAGGAGGCGCTCGGCTTCGGTGAGCATGTCCTGGGTGCGGGTGTTGACGGTGTATCCGTTGCGCTGCAGCTTCGCGCCGGGGCCGATCTTGTGGCTGACGGTGAACCGGCCCTGCCCGAGTGTGGCGAGGGAGGTGGCGCCGGGCAGTCCGTTGGCGTCCAGGCCGGTGTAGCCGAGGGAGCGCTGGAACGCGGAGTAGGCGGTGATGGTGGTGGTGCCGAAGTACCCGTCCACCCAGCGGGCGTCGAGGAGACCACGGGCCTGCAGGGCCCGTTCGACGGCCAGGACCGAGTCCTTGGCTCCCGGGGTCAGCGTGCTGTCGGCGCGCCGGGGGTCGATCTGGGCGGCCTTGACGGTGGCTTCCATGTCCACCACGGGCAGCGTGGCGGCGGTGGCGGCCGATGCCTCGGTGTGGGACGGCGGGGTCGCCGCGTGGGCCTGTGCGACGCTCATCACCAGGCCGCTCAGGACGGCGACGGCCGCGAGCAGTCGGGTGGCGGTGGTCCGGGTCTTGATGGCGGATGCCATGCGGTGGTTCCTTTCGGTTCGGTGGAGGATCTGTCCTGGCCCCGCCCCGGTGTCGGGTACCGGGCGGGTGAGGGCTCTGACGGGGCGGCTCCCGACCGGGGCAGCGCTCAGCAGCACCGCAGGTCGCAGCGGCCGTCGCTGACGTCGTTGCTGCGGAGAAGGGCGGCGCCCGGCGCAGGCACACCCGCCGCTGCCGGCCGAGCCGGTGACGGGTGCGGGTTCTGGTGACCGGTGCGAGTGAACGGGCTTCGGGTGGACGGGGGTTGCGTCGCCGGGCCCGTGCCTGGGCCGCGATCCGTTCGAGACGCTAGGAGGTGCCGATAGCGCGCCGGTATCGGGCCGCGTCACCGGGCGGCTACGGCCGCGCTACCGCCCTTCGCCAGCATGAATTCGCCACCGGCCGCCGTGATCACCACGACGGCCGGCATCACGAGGCGGGGACCGGACGGTCACCCGCCGAGGGCGCCGGACGTCCCGGAGCCCCGTACGGAAGGACCACAGGATCACCATGGCGATCAGGAAGTTCATCTCGGCCGCGCTCGTGGCCGGCACCGTCGTGACGGCCGGACTTGCGTCCGCCGGGAGCGCCTCCGCCTTCACCGCCGACTGCCACGCCGGCCAGGTCTGCCTCTACTACAACTCCAGCGCCCACGGCTACGGCGCCGTGTACGTCCAGAACACCAGCGTGGACAACTACGCGGGCCTGACGTTCAAGGCCGGCAAGAACGGCAGCTCCGGCGCCGGCGTCGCGGTGAAGAACAACGCGGCCGCCGTGGACAACCACTGGTACGGCACGTTCAACGTCTACTACAACAGCGGCCTCGACTGCAGCGTCGCCTGTCAGGCGATCCCGATGGACACCCGCCGGGACCTCAACTCCCAGCTGAAGAACAACAACGCCTCGGGCGAGTTCGTCGGCCCGTGATCTGACGGCACCCGTCAGTACCGAGCACACGCACCGGTCCCCGGCCGCCCGCTGCGGCCGGGGACCGTGCACGGCTACCCACCCGTCCCTGCCGGCCGCGCCGTTCCGAAAGAGACCCGCCTGTGTCCAGCCGCCCCGCCCGCTCCGCCGTGATGCTCACCCTGCTGCCGCTGCTCCTGGCGGGCTGCGCGAGCGCGGCGGGCTCCGCCGACACGGACGCCGTACCGCCGAGCCCGAGGCCGAGCGTGCAGACCGCCGCGGCCCCGCCGACGCTCGCCGCGACCCCGCAGCTGGACTCGGCGAACGACCGGCCACTGCCGCTCGACCCCTATCTGCTCAACCCGGAACAGCAGTTGGCCGTCGAGAAGGCGCAGCAGAAGCTCATCGTCCGCTGCATGGCCTCCTTCGGTCTCACGTACACCCCGCCGTCCGGCAACGGGGGCCGGCGCGACAGCGACGCCCCCACCACCCGGGTGGACTCGCGCTACGGCCACCAGAACGCGGCGCTGATGGCGAAGTGGGGCTACCACCCCGAGGGCGGACTGCGGCCGGGGGCGGGCGCGATGCCGAGCGGCCCGTCGCTCTCTCCCGAGATGGAGCTCGTCCTGCGGGGGACGGCGGACGCGGCGGCACGGGCCGGGTCGGGCGGGCGGACCGTCAACGGGCGGACGGTGCCCGCGCGCGGCTGCGTCGGCGAGGCGGTCAAGGAACTGACCGGGTCCGCGGAGGGCGGGATCGGCGACACCCAGTTCGCGGACGACGCCAAGTTCACGACGCTGGACCAGTCCCGGAACGACCCGCGGACGCAGGCGGTGTTCCGTCAGTGGTCGCAGTGCATGAAGGACGCGGGCTTCGACTACGCAGACCCGCTGGCGGCTCTGGGCGACCCGCAGTGGCGGAAGTCGCCGACGCCGACGCCGCAGGAGCTGAAGGTGGCCACCGCGGACGCCGGCTGCCGGCACGCGCACAACGTGGTCGGCGTCTGGTACGCCGTCGACGCCGGCTACCAGCAGCAGGTGATCGCGGCCAACGCCGCCGCGATGGCCGAGGCGAAGGCCGCGGTCGAGAGGCAGGTGCGGGCGGCGGCCCTGGTGACGGCAGGCTGAGCATCGCCGGTCGCCTGTGAGGTTTGCCACGGTGGCCACCGGCCGGGCGACGACCGGCCGCGGGACGGCCGCCGGTATCTACGCGCGTCCACTCCAGGTGGGTCGAGTCTGCCGCGAGGGCGTCGGCGGTACGCGCAACAGGTCGGGCGAGCGATCGGTGATCACTGCGCGCCCGGAGGGGTGCGTCCGTGAAGTGAACACGGGGGGTGTGTGGACCCTGTCGGTCGGGCCCGGCTGGGGCCAGGGCGGAGCGTTCATCCCGACACGTGTTGAAGGAACAGCGCAACCGATGCCCGATTTGTCGTTCAACTGGTGTCGGTCGTCGAGGCGGCGTACGGCCCCGGACGAGCTCGGCTCGGACCCGGTCGACGAGGGGCTGAGTTCTTCCGTCCGGGTGGTGCCGGGGGTGTGGCGGAACGGCCGTGCGACCTGCCCCTGGAGACGGTCGAGGGGCGAACGTGCACGGGACCGCCCAAATGATCAACAACTTTCGAAAGCTAGCATGGAGGCACCCTCCTAGCTCGAAAGATGGACTTGTGACTGTCAACGACGACGTGTTCACGGACTGGATGAACCGCGAGGAGATCGCGGAGTCGATGATCCCGATCATCGGCCGACTGCACCGGGAGAGGGACGTCACCGTCCTGCTGCACAGCCGCTCCCTGGTGAACAAGTCGGTGGTCAGCATCCTCAAGACCCACCGGTTCGCCCGCCAGATCGCCGGCGAGGAGCTCTCGGTCACCGAGACGATGCCGTTCCTCCAGGCCCTCACCACGCTCGACCTCGGTCCCTCGCAGATCGACATCGGCATGCTCGCGGCCACCTACCGGGCCGACGACCGTGGCCTGTCGATCGCGGAGTTCACCGCCGAGGCGGTCGCCGGCGCCACCGGCGGCAACAAGATCGAGCGCTCCGGTTCGCGTGACGTGGTCCTCTACGGCTTCGGCCGCATCGGCCGCCTCGTCGCCCGCCTGCTGATCGAGAAGGCCGGCTCCGGCAACGGCCTGCGGCTGCGCGCCATCGTCGTGCGCCAGGGCGGCGACCAGGACATCGTGAAGCGCGCCTCGCTGCTGCGCCGCGACTCCATCCACGGCCAGTTCCAGGGCACCATCACCGTTGACGAGGCGAACAGCACCATCGTCGCCAACGGCAACGAGATCAAGGTGATCTACGCCAACGACCCGTCGGAGATCGACTACACGGCGTACGGCATCAACGACGCCATCCTGATCGACAACACCGGCAAGTGGCGTGACCGCGAGGGCCTGTCGAAGCACCTCCGCCCCGGCATCGACAAGGTCGTGCTGACCGCCCCGGGCAAGGGCGACGTCCCGAACATCGTGCACGGCGTCAACCACGACACCATCAAGCCGGACGAGCGGGTCCTGTCCTGCGCCTCCTGCACCACCAACGCGATCGTCCCGCCGCTGAAGGCGATGGAGGACGAGTACGGCGTGCTCCGCGGCCACGTGGAGACCGTCCACTCGTTCACCAACGACCAGAACCTGCTGGACAACTACCACAAGGCCGACCGTCGCGGCCGCTCCGCGCCGCTCAACATGGTCATCACCGAGACCGGCGCCGCCTCCGCCGTCGCCAAGGCCCTGCCGGACCTCAAGGCGAAGATCACCGGCAGCTCGATCCGCGTCCCCGTGCCGGACGTCTCGATCGCGATCCTCAACCTGCAGCTCGCCCGCGAGACCACCCGCGAGGACGTCCTCGAGTACCTCCGCGAGGTGTCGCTGACGTCGCCGCTGAAGCGCCAGATCGACTTCACCACCGCCCCCGACGCGGTCTCGAACGACTTCATCGGCTCGCGCCACGCCTCGATCGTCGACGCCGGCGCCACCAAGGTCGAGGGCGACAACGCGATCCTCTACCTGTGGTACGACAACGAGTTCGGCTACTCGTGCCAGGTCATCCGGGTCGTCCAGCACGTCTCCGGCGTCGAGTACCCGACCTACCCGGCTCCGGCGGTCTGATCCGCAGGGTCCCGGCACACCGCGGACGGACGGAAGGGCCGGAGGCAGCAGCCACCGGCCCATACGACCCGCCCCGCGACGGGTGCCGC
>NZ_JBFBJY010000120.1:0-16230 GCF_040702125.1 Kitasatospora sp. NPDC085895
GACTGGTTCATGGTGTTCTCGGCGGCCGGCGCGTACGCGCGCGGATTCGACCACACCGTGCCCAACGCGCCGGAGATCCTGGCCGAGGTGCCCGAAGCCTTCCGTTTCGCGGTCGAGGAGCCGGCCTTCAGGGACCACGAGGGTTCTCCGATCGCCACGGTCTGCCTGTGGCGGCAGCCCGGCGCCACGGCCTGGCAGGCCGCGGCGGCACCGGCCGGCGGCCAGCAGCTGTTCGAGCTGCTCGCCGAGGGCACACCGGAGGCCTACCAGGCCTGGGCCGAGGAGTACTTCGAGACCGAGGTCGACCTGGCGGCCGTCCGGCACGTCTTCGCGCACCGGCCGCTCACCCAGGCCGTGGTGGACGCCCTCAATCCGGAGGCCGACCTGGAGGACCTGCAGGAGGATCTGGCGGAGATCGGCTACCCGGGGTGACGGGGACGGGGGGACACGGTGCGGCGTGAGCCGACTCCGGAACGGCCGGCGCACCTAGGTTCTGTCCGGACGATCTTGGGCTGTGGGAGGATGCCGTCCATGACTTGCATCCGAAGGGGCCGTGCCTCGTAGAACACCAGCTTCGATTCGGCCGCGGGAACGCGGCTGGGGTAGACCCTGGGTGCGGTATCGCGATGTTCCGGGTCTGTCGGGAGCGGCGAATGCCGCTGTCCGTGTGCTCGAACGGGAGCGATTGTCTCCGGGCGTCGTGGCGGTGGCGCTGAGCGTGTGGTCCGTGCGCGTCTACGGCACGAGGCGCCGGTGGAGGCAGTGGGAGGCGGAGTTCACCTGCCCCTGCTGCGGCCAGGGCTGGGCCCGGGACAAGCTGCAAGACGCTCTGTTCATGCTTCCGCCACGGGCCGCCAGCGAACTCCGGGTGCAGGTCGAGCGTCTGGACGCGGTGCTCCTCGGGCGAACGCATCACGAGCCGACGGAAGATCCGGAGTTGGCGTGGTGGCATCGCAGGTGCTGACCGTACCCATGTCACCCACTGGTTGGTTGGCTCTTGCGTGACTGGTCGGGGGGATCTGACAGAGGCGGAGTGGCGATGTCTGGAGCCGCTCCTATCCACGGGCAACAACCGCTGTGGGCGGTGGCGCGATCATCGTCAGGTGGTCAATGGCATCCTGCACCGGGTGCGAGCCGGGGTGCAGTGGCGTGATCTGCCTGAACGCTACGGGCCGTGGAAGACCGTCTACGAGCGCCACCGGTGCTGGTCGGCCGACGGAACCTGGGAACGGCTGCTCCAGCAGGTGCAGGCCCAGGCCGATGCCGCCGGTGGGATCGACTGGGACGTCTCGGTTGATTCCACCTCGATCCGTGCCCACCAGCATGCGGCCGGCGCGCGGAAATCTCCGCCGCCCGCCGCGTCAAAAGGGGCGGCCGCGATGGCACACCAGAGCGGAAGACCGTGGGTGAGACTGTGCGCCCGCCTGGCGGAGGTGGTGCAGGAGGTGAGGCGCTCGGTCGCTCCCGAGGAGGCTTCACCACCAAGATTCACCTGAGTGGCGACGGGCGTTGTCGCGTGCTTTCACTGTTGCTGACGGCAGGCCAGCGGGCGGACTGCTCGCAGTTCGAGCCGGTCATGGAACGCATTCGGGTGCCTCGACTCGGGCCGGGCCGCCCGCGCACCACACCGGACAGCGTGAGCGCCGATAAGGCATACAGCAATCGCCGGACCCGCCGCTACCTGCGGCGACGCGGCATCCGCCATGTCATCCCTGAGAAGAGCGACCAGGCCGTGAACCGCGTACGCCGGGGCCGGGCAGGGGGCCGCCCACCCGGCTTCGACAAGGAGCGGTACAAGAAGCGCAACACCGTGGAACGGGCGATCAACAAGCTCAAGAACTACCGGGCTGTGTCCACGAGGTACGACAAGCGCGCATACGTCTACCTGGGCACCGTCACCGTCGCAGCGACCATCATCTGGCTCCGGACATGATCGGCGGGACAGAACCTAGCGGGCAGGGCGGACCGGATGACGGACACCGCCCTGCTCCGGATGCACCTGGAGGGCCGGGCCGTCCTGCTGACGGACGGGACGATGTTGGTTACGGGCCAGCCGCTCGGGCCGATCGAGGATGCCGTGGTAGCGAACCCCCCGGCCGAGAACCCTGTGTCCATCGTGCTGTCCCTCACCGCCCTCGTGCTGCTCGGCACGGTGTTCGAGGCGCTCAGCGGATATGTGCTGGAGCGGACCGCCGAGTCCGTCGTGCTGGCCGCCCGGCGCAGCCTGGTCGGCCGGCTGCTGCGGCTGCGGATCGCGGAGGTGGACAGGGCCCTGCGCTCGGGTAGCTACGGCAGAGGGGCAAGTAGCTCTGCGTAGCCGTTGTGACGGCGTGCTGTTAGGCCTCGGTGTTCTCGTCCCCCCGGCTGGGCATCACCGGGTGCTCGCTTCGGACTGGGCGGGGATCGCCGCGCGGCCGGCCTCGCGCAGCTCCTGCAGGTCGGGGATGTGGTTGTAGAGGGTGCCGGGGCTCACCCCGAGGAGCTTGGCGATCGAGGTGATCGACTGCTCGGGGTTGGGCAGCAGCGTGCGGGCGGCCTGGATGATCTCGGGGGTGGCGACGACGGGCCGCCCGCCGACGTTGCCGCGGGCGCGGGCGGCGGCCAGGCCCTCGCGGGTGCCGGAGACGATCAGCTCACGGATGAACTCCGCCAGGGCGGCGAAGACGTGGAAGATCAGGCGCCCGCCGGCGGTGGTGGTGTCCAGACGCTCGTGCAGCGAGGTGAAGCCGATCCCGCGGCTGCGCAGTTCGCCGACCATGTTCACCAGGTCCTTGAGCGAGCGGCCGTAGCGGTCAAGCGCGGGGACCACCAGGGTGTCGCCGCTCTGCAGGAAGGCGTGACAGGCTTTCAGCTCGGGGCGCAGGTCGTCCTTGCCGGACTTCTTGTCGGCGAAGATCCTGCGGCAGCCGGCCGCGGTGAGGGCGTCGAGCTGGCGGTCGAGCTTCTGTCCGCCGGTGGACACCCGTGCGTATCCGATGCGGATCTCGGTCAGGCGTGCGGGTTCGGCGACCAGGAGTTCGAGCGGGTCTGGTTCAAGTGGCGTGCTCACGCCCGGAATTCTGACAGAAAACGGTGGCCTGGGGTTGTTGAACCACCCGGGTTGTTGCAGGAGTTTTTGAAGACCCTGGGGGTCTTTTCGATCTTAAACCGGCGATCTTCAGCAAACGAAGGTTTCTTGAAGATCAGCAGGGAGCCGAACGGACCGATCCGGCCAGGGCGTTCGGCTTCGAGCGCCCCGAGCCCTTCGTGCGGTGCGGCGGCAGCGGGATCACGTGTGCCCCCTTGGCGTCGGGCATGCGCGAGCAGCGCGGCCGCAACGTCGTTCGCCTGGTCCGCATCGGATGCCTGTGCAACGAGGCCGGCCGTGCCCTTCTCAGCGGCGGCGCGGGCGAGGCAGCAAGGCGAACGCGCTCTCCGCAATCGAGGTCAGGCGGGCGGGACTGTGGCCGACCGCGCCCGCGACATCGGTCCCGCGGATGACGGTCAGCAGAAGGTACGCGAGGTCGTCGGGATCCGCGTCGGGGTCGATGTCGCCATTGCGCTGCGCCGCTCGCACACACTCGGCCACCGCCGTCACGAGCACGGAGAAGCAGTCGTTGGCCAGGCGTTCCACCTCGGGGTCGGAGGCGCCGATCTCCAGGGCCATCTTGGCTGCGAAGCAGGCCGCCGCCGCCCGGTTGGGGGCGGGGGGCACGTCGGCGGCGAGTGGCACCCCGTGGACGGCGCGGAGCAAGTACCCGTGCAGTCGTTCCAGGGCACCCTCGTCCGGTCCGGCGAGCGCCTGCGGCGCAAACTGCCCCAGCCGGGCGAAGTACCCGGCCATCGCCTGCAGCAGCACGCCGTGCTTGCCGTCGAACGCGGCGTAGAGGCTGCCGCGGCCCATGCCGGTGGCGGCGCTGATGTCGTCGACGCTCGTGCCGTTGTAGCCCGAGACGCGGAACTGCCGCTCGGCGGCATGGAGGACGTGGTCGCGGTCGAAGCTTCGTGGTCTCGCCATACACAGAAGGTAAAGCCGACCCGCCTTTCTTGACAACTCAGTACAGAACCACCTAGGTTTCGTACTGTTCAGTACATAACCGTCCTGAGCTCACCGGACAGGCTTGGTCGGGGCTTGCAGGACCAGCGCGGACCGTGTCGGCCTGAGCACAAGCGACCCCGCGCAGCGCACGGCGAAGCCATGCCCACAACCGAAGGAACCACCATGCAGACAGCTCCCCCAGTGGCCCTCGTGACGGGCGCCTCCTCCGGGATCGGGCGGGCGGCAGCGCTCGCCCTGGTGGGCGCCGGCTTCGCGGTGGTCGGCACGAGTCGCAACTCGGCGAGGGCCAAGCCGCTCGCCGGGGTGACGTTCCTCGATCTCGACGTGGCCAGCGACGAGTCGGTCCGCTCCCTGGTAGAGGAGGTGATCGAGCGGTTCGGCCGGATCGACGTCCTGGTCAACAACGCAGGCGTGGGCGCGGTCGGCGCCGGCGAGGAGAGCTCGATCAACCAGGCCATGGAGGTCTTCGACATCAACGTCTTCGGCCTGATGCGGATGGCAAACGCAGTGCTGCCCCACATGCGCACCCAGGGCAGCGGCCGCGTGGTCAACGTCTCCTCGGTACTCGGCCTGATCCCAGCCCCTTTCATGGCCGTCTACGCCGCCACCAAGCATGCGGTCGAGGGCTACTCCGAGTCCGTCGACCACGAGCTTCGCGAACACGGCGTCCGGATGCTGCTGGTCGAGCCGGCCTACACAAGCACGAGTTTCGAGGCGAGCAGCATGGCACCCGACTCGCCCCTGCCGGTCTACGCCGCACGGCGGGAGGTCTCCCGGGACGTGCTGGCCACGGCTGTGCGCAACGCCGACGACCCGAGCGTTGTCGCGAAGGTGATCGTCGCGGCCGCCACCGATTCCAAGCCCAGGCTCCGGTACGCCGCCGGCTCGATGGCCAGACGCGTCAGCGTCCTGCGCCGGATCGCGCCCTCGCGCGCCTTCGACAGCCAGATCCGCAAGCTCAACCGACTGGCGGGCTGACTGCGCAGTACACCCGGCGCCTGAGGAGGCGCACGTGTCCAACACCAGAGACACCGAAGCCGGCATGAGCATCTTCCTCGGGGCCGGACTCTCCACAACAGTCCACGACGGTCGCCGACCACATCCTGGGCTTCCTGAACAGCCGACCCTCCTTCCGACCACCCAGAACTCGAAGGGTTGACCGAACCATGACTGACAAGGAAAGGCAGGAGGCCATGGCTGTGGCGACTCCTCCGTGTGCGAGCGACGCACTGGCCGAGGGAACCGTCGACGCGGTGGTGATCGGCGGGGGCGCCGCGGGGCTGAACGGTGCACTGATCCTCGCCCGCTCCCGCCGCTCGGTCGTCGTGATCGACAGCGGCTCCCCGCGCAACGCGCCCGCGGAGGCCATGCACGGCTTCATCGTCCTGGACGGCACCCCGCCGTCCGAGATCCTTCGACGGGGCCGGGAGCAGGTGCGCCAGTACGGCGGACGCGTCGTGCACGGCGTGGTGGTCTCGGCCGAGTCCGCCGCCCCGTCGGCGGACGGGGACCTGCGGTTCACCGTCACCCTAGCCGACGGCCGCAGCATCACCGCCCGCCGCATCCTGGTGGCCACCGGCCTCACGGATGTGCTGCCACAGGTGCCCGGGCTCGCCGAGCACTGGGGGCACAGTGTGGTGCACTGCCCGTACTGCCACGGCTGGGAGATGCGCGACGAGCCCATCGGCATCCTCGCCACCGGCCCGGCCTCCATCGGCCACGCGTATCTGTTCCGCCAGCTGACCGAGGACCTGACCTACTTCACCCACGGCACCGACCTGGACGAGGACAGCCGCGCCCGCTTCGCCGCCCGCGGCATTCGCGTCATCGACACCCCGGTCACCGAGGTTGTCAACGACCAGGACGGTGCCCTCGCCGGGGTGCGCCTGGCCGACGGCCAGGTCGTGGCCCGCCGCGTCCTCGCGGTCGCCCCGCAGATGCAGGCCCGCACCCAAGGCCTGGAAGGTCTGCGCCTGCCGGTGCAGGACCTGCCGAACAACATGGGCCGCGGTTTCGCCTCCGGCATGGCCGGCACCACCGAGGTGCCGGGTGTGTGGGTAGCCGGCAACGCCACCGATCCGGTCGCCCAGGTCGGGGCCTCCGCAGCGGCCGGCGCACTGGCCGGCGACTACATCAACAGGATGTTGGCCACCGCGGACACCGACGCGGCCCTCCAGAGGATCGCCGAGTAGAGCCCCACAGCGGCCACACGATGATCTCGAAGCCCTGAGATCTCAGCCGGTCACCCTCGCCTCACTTCATCGGTGAGGAAGCCAATCAGATTCCAGACGGCTTTCAGTCTGCCCAGCAAGCAAGGGAAAAATGAGTACCAGCATCGCCCGCGGGGCGCCCGCCCCCGGAAAGACAGACCCGGGCCTTCGCGGCTCACATGCCGTGCGCTGGTGGGTGCTGGCCGTCATCGGCATGGCACAGCTCATGGTCATGCTCGATGCGACCGTCGTGAACATCGCGTTGCCCGAGGCGCAGCACGACCTCGGCTTCAGCGACGGCAGCCGGCAGTGGGTCATCACGGGTTACGCCCTGGCGTTCGGCAGCCTGCTGCTGCTCGGCGGCCGACTCGGTGACCTGTTGGGCCGACGTACCCTCTTCGTGGTCGGCTTGGCAGGTTTCGGGGCCGCATCCGTTCTCGGCGGCTCGGCCGGCAGCTTCGAGATCCTCGTCGCGGCACGCGTGGCCCAGGGCCTCTTCGCCGCACTGCTCGCGCCCGCGGCACTCTCACTGCTCAGCGTGACCTTCACTGAACCGTCCGAAAGGGCGAAGGCCTTCGGTGTCTTCAGTGCGTTGGGTGGTGCGGGCGGCGCGGTCGGGCTGCTGGTCGGCGGCATGCTCACCGAATGGGCGTCGTGGCGGTGGGTGATGTACGTGAACGTCGTCTTCGCGGTCCCCGCCCTGATCGGTGCCTTGCTGCTGCTGGCCAAGCCCGCGATCACCAAGAAGCCCGAACTCGACATTCCGGGCATCGTCGTGGTGAGCGCCGCGCTGTTCGCCGTTGTCTACGGGTTCGCGCACGTCGAGTCCACCAGTTGGAGCGACCCGGTCGCCCTCGGCTCCATGATCGTCGGCGCGGTGCTGCTCGTGGTGTTCGTCTGGCTGGAGTCCAGGGTCGCGCATCCGCTGCTGCCGCTGCGCGTCGTGCTGGACCGGACCCGCGGTGGTTCGTTCATGGCGGTGTTCGTCATCGGCATGGGGATGTTCTCGATCTTCCTGTTCCTGACCTACTACTTCGCGGCCAGCCTCGGCTACTCGCCGATCAAGACCGGTCTGGTGTACCTGCCGATGGTCGCGGGCGTCGTCGCTTCGTCGACCACGATGCCTTCGCTGGTGCTGCCCAGGGTCGGCCCGAAGATCGTCGTCAGCGCCGGCTTCCTGGTCGCCGCAGCCGGTATGGCCCTGCTGACCCGGATCGAGTTGGACAGCACCTACGCCACCCACATCATGCCCGGCATGATCCTGATGGGTCTCGGCATCGGCGCCGTGATGACCACGGCGTTCCAGGGGGCGACCTCGGGCCTGCACCGCGATGACACGGGCATCGCCTCGGCGCTGATCAACACCGGTCAGCAGGTGGGCGGCTCGATCAGTACGGCGCTGCTGACCACCGTTGCCTCCTCGGCCGCGACCGACTACTTGACGTCGCACAAGCCCAGCGCGCTGGCCGCGGCGCAGGCCAGGGTGGAGGGCTACACGGCCACCCTGGCGTGGGGCTCCGGGTTCTTCGTGGTCGGTGCGGTGATCGCCGCGTTCCTGATTCCGAATCGGGCTCTGGCGCCGTCCGAGGGCGAGCCCCTGATGGCCCACTGAGCCTGGTAACCGGAGCCCGCCGCGGCCTGATCCACTGTCAGTATCCGGCGCCATGCTGGCCCCCTCGCCGACGAGCAGGGGGGCGGCATGGCGCTCAGGCCGTACACGCCCAGTCCGGCAGCCCACCCATCAGCTGGACAAACCACCGAGTCAGAAGAACCCGCCCAGAGAGCTACCGGCGGGTTACTTGTCACCTGGTTCGTCGCTCGTTTGACGGCACCCCAACTCATCGCGGCACAACCGGCGCCGCGGTCCGCCCCCGTCCGCGCTCGTCATGCGCCGACCGGCTCGTCCTGGCCCGCGCGCTGCCCGGGCACTACGGCCACCACCGGGGTCGTGGCGAGGTCGAGGCGGGAGCTCATGTCCAGCTCGAACCGGCCGTAGGGGTTCACGTGGGTCCAGAACAGCGGGGACAGGCCCCGCCGGTCGGCGTCGGTGAGGCGGTCGGCCCATGTCGGCTCGGCCAGGACCTGCTGGATCAGCAGGGTGTTGACGTGCACCAGCGCGGACTGCAGCAGATGCAGCGCGAGCATGCTGACCTCCATGCTCTCCCGGTCCTCGCCGGTCAGGTCGCCGTCCTTGCCGTAGAACAGGTCCTTGTTAGCCGAGTTCCAGTTCTCCACCACCTGCAGCCCCTCGTTGATCTCCCGGCGCAGGCCCTCGCTGGCGAGATAGTCGCAGATGAACGCCGTACGCACCGCACGCCCCAGTTCTTCGATTGCTTGGAACGTCGGGTGCTTGGGGCCAGCGCGGGTGAAGCGCCGCAGCACCTGCTCTGCCTCCGCCGTGCCCAGCCGCAGCGCGGTGGTGTACTTCACGATCTGGTCGTACTGCTGGGCGATCAGGTCCCAGTTGATGGTGCGGCTCTTGGGGGTGAGCACCGGGGTCAGCGTCGGCCACTCGCCGTCCTCGTCGGTGCCGGGCCGGTAGAGGGTGGCGCGGCCGATGTTCTTGAGCCGGGGCAGCAGCTTGAAGTCGAGCATGTGCGCGAAGGCGAACCCGACGATGGAGGCGCCGTGGGTGTCGGTGTACTGGCGGTCCACCTCGGTGTCGGTGCAGTGCCGCAGCACGCCCTCGATCATCGCGGCGACCTCGGACGCCGAGCAGTGCTTGAGCTGGGAGTAGATGCACACCGACTTCCGCTCGACGTGCCAGTAGATCATCACCCCGGGTCCGCGGTAATGCTGGTGCCACTCGGTCATCAGGTTCGAGGACCAGGCGCCGAACTTGCGGCTGTCGGAGGCGCACGCCGTTCCCGAGCCCCACCAGCCCTCGTCCCGGGCGGCGAAGGTGGCGTTGACCAGCTTCACCACTGCGGCGCGCATGTTGGCCCGGTTCACGAACAGGTGCCGCACCCGGCGCAGGGTCGCCTCGGACTCGCCGTGCTTGCCGGTCACCGCCACGCGCTTGATGCCCATGTTGGTGCCCAGCGCGAACAGCACCAGCAGCAGGCGGCGCCGCAGTTTGTCCTGGGGCAGGTTCTGGCGGGTGGCCACCGAGGAGAACTCCTCGGTGAAGCCCACGTCGAACTCGGCGTACTTGAGCATGTCCAGCAAGTCGATCGTGCCCCAGCG
This sequence comes from Kitasatospora sp. NPDC085895, assembly GCF_040702125.1. NCBI lineage: Bacteria > Bacillati > Actinomycetota > Actinomycetes > Kitasatosporales > Streptomycetaceae > Kitasatospora > Kitasatospora sp. NPDC085895. Next base: position 9,436 of record NZ_JBFBJY010000120.1, read on the forward strand.
GCGCTCGATCTCGGCTTTCACCGCGGTCAGGTTCTCCGGCTCCTCCTGCTTGTCCAGCGGCGGGACCTTGATCCACGGCTCGCCGCGCCGGGTGGTGACCGCCACCCCGCCGGCGGTGCCGTCCACCAGCGCCTGCTCCAGGCGGTCCAGGGCCTCGCGGTGGCGCTTCTACAGGGCGGCGATGAACTCGGCCGGATCCTGCGGATGCCCCAGCGCGTCGTAGTGCACGTCGCGGTTGTCCTCGAAGTCGGCCGGCAGGTCGTCCTCCGGGTTGCGCCACCGGTTGGCGCCCACCACCCAGATCTCCCGGCGTCGCAGCGCGTCCCGCAGCGACACCAGCACGCACAGCTCGTACGGGATCCGCTCCACCCGGCCCTTGTCGTCCACCACCGCCGCCCGCCACTGGGCCGGCACCACCCCCTCCAGCGGCACCGTCTCCGCCAGGTCGAAGAACGCCCCCTCCTTGAGCGGCTGGTCCAGGTATCGCTCCAGCAGCTCGATCGCGTCCATCACTGGTCGGTGCGCGTCGTTGTTGCTCTTGAGCGTCAGCGCCTTGAGCAGCGGCTTGAGCATTCGCCGCCAGTGCCCCGAGTACGACGAGCGCAGCACGGTCCGCACCCTCGCCTGGTACTTGCGCTCGTTCGCCGCGGCCTCGGCCGCCAGCGCCTTGAGCGTCTTCTCCCCGCCCATCACCGGGTAGATCACCCGCCGCACGATGCCGGACGGCTCGGCCAGCGCAGCTTCGGCGACCCGCAGCAGCATCGCGTCCTTGCCCCGGATCTTCTTCAACTCGTTGGTGAACTCCTTGTCCACCTTCTTCTCCGCCCGGGTGTTGATCCGCAGCACCAGCTGGGTGAACAGGTCCACCAGCGAGTCGGTGATCTCCGCCTCCCGCACGTGGCACAGCGTGGCCAGCAGCGTCCAGCGCACCTCCGGCTTCATCCGTGGCGGCAGCAGGTCAGCCGGGTACTCCTTCGAGGCCCGCGCCCGCCAGGACTCCACCAGCTTCTCCGACACATCCGTGAACAGGTCCCCGGGCAGCGCGAGCCGGCACACCCGCTCCAGCTTGTTGATCTCCGCGAACAGGCTGTCCAGCCCGGGCGCCCCCGGGCGCCTTGAGCTCGGCGAAGAACGCCCGGCCGCCGCCCGCCGACGCCGTCTTATGGTCGCCGCCGTCACCGTCCTCCTGATCACCCGTCACCAGCTCGTCCAGCCGGTCCCGGGTCAGTTGCGACAGCCGGCCCACCGTGCGCCGACAGAATTGCGTCTCGAAGTCCTTCACCGAGCTGGCCACCAGCCGGCGCACCTGGCCCGGCGCTGGTGGCTCGATCCGCTCGTTGCGGCACCGAGCCACCACCGCCTCCGCCAGCCGCTCGCGCCACAGCTCCACCGGGCACAGCTCCGCCGTCAGCCACTGCGTCAGCTTCGCCTGGTCGTCCTCGGTGGTGGGCCGGAAACCGTAGACGGAGCGGATCTCCACCCGGTGCCGCTGGATCGCCTTGCCCAGCCAGTCGTAGGACCCCCACTCCTCCGCCGGTACCTTCACCTGTTGGGCCACGTACCCGACCACCACGTCCGGCACCTCCCCGGGCCCCTCCGGGAACCTCGCCTCCACCTCGAAGAACTTCAGCAGCAGCGCGAACCCGAGGCGATTCGCCCCGGACTTGTTCCGCAGCCGCCCCATGTCCTCCTCCAGCAGCGTCCAGACGGAGATCAGCTCCTCCGGCTCCCACTCCTGCTGCACGACCAGGCCCTTCCCCTCGGCATCGACCACTCCGGCGTGATCAAGATGCCGACGCCCAGCCAGACCGGGACGAGAACACCGAAACCCGGGACGACACGCCGTCACATCGGTTACGCAGAGCTACTTGTCCCTCTGCCGTAGCTACTCGAGCGCAGGGCCGACAGGATCGCGCCGGGCGACCTGATGTCCCGGGTCACCTCGGACACCACGCTGCTGCGCGCGGTCACCACCCGTGAGCTGGTCTCCGGCGCCACCGGCGTGGTCACCTTGGTGGCGGCCGTCGTGCTGATGGCCGTCCTGGACCCGGTCCTGCTGGGCGTGACGTTCGGCGTGCTGGCCGTGGTCGGCGGGCTGGTCGCGCTGGTGATGCCGAAGATCTCCGAAGCCACCGAACGCTCGCAGGAGGCGGTCGGAGAGATCTCCACCGAGCTCGAGCGCGCCTTCGGGGCCTACCGCACCGTCAAGGCGTCCGGCGCCGAGGAATGCGAGACCGCCCGGGTGCTGGCCGCCGCGCAGCGGGCGTGGCAGCACGGCGTGCGCAGCGCCAAGTGGGAGGCGCTGGCGAAGTCCGCCGACGTTCTCGCCGTAGAGCTGGCGTTCCTGGCGGTCCTCGTCGCCGGCGGCGCCCGGGTGGCGTCCGGGGCAATCCCGGTGTCCACGCTGATCGCCTTCCTGCTGTACGTCTTCTACCTGTTCGACCCGGTCTCCCGGCTGGTCGACGCCGCCTCCCAGTACCAGGAGGGCGCGGCCGCGATCGCCCGGATCACCCAGGCCCAGCAACTCTCCACCGAACACCGGGAACTGCGCCGGCTCACCCTGCCCTCCTGAGCGGCCTTCGGCCCGGCTTCGGTCCGCTTCGAGCAGGTGTCCTTCCGCTACCGCCCCGAGCTGCCCGACATCCACCGAGACGTCACCTTCAACGTCCCGGCCGACGGGATGACCGCCTTCGTCGGCCCCTCGGGCGCGGGCAAGTCGACCGTCTTCGCCCTGATCGAACGCTTCCACGAGGTGGCCGGCGGCCGGGTCCTGGTGGACGGCCAGGACGTCCGGGACTGGTCGCTGCCCCGGCTGCGGTCCGCCATCGGCTACGCCGAGCAGGACGCCCCCGTGCTGGCCGGCACGCTCCGCGAGAACCTGCTCTTCGCCGCGCCCGACGCCTCCGACAAGGAACTGCACGAGGTCCTGACCCGCACCAGGCTCGACACCCTCGTCGCCCGCCTGCCCGACGGGCTGGACACCCCGGTCGGCCACCGCGGGTCCAAGCTCTCGGGCGGCGAACGGCAACGCGTCGCAATCGCCCGCGCCCTGCTGCGGCGGCCCCGCCGCTGCTCCTCGACGAGGCGACCTCGCAGCTCGACGCCGTCAACGAACTCGCGGTGCGCGACATCGTGGCGCAGGCGGCCCGGGAGACCACCGTCCTGGTGGTGGCCCACCGGCTGTCCAGGGTGACCCGCGCCGACCGGATCGTCGTGATGGAGGTCGGCCGCGTCCGGGCCGTCGGCACCCACGCGGAACTCGTCGAGCGCGACGAGCTCTACGCCGAGCTGGCCGCCACCCAGCTGCTGACCCCGTCCCGCTGACCCGACGAGCAAGCCGGCGGAGGCCGCGGCAGACCCGGGACCGCGGTGTCGTACGGCCGGGGTAACTTCGAGGCCGACACCGAACGAGCCGGGGGGACCGACCGCATGACCGACCAGACCACCACCGCCACCGCCGGGACCGCCGCCGCGACTGCCACCGCGGCCCGACTGCACCGGCTGGCCGACGCCTCCGGCGGGCTGGTGGCCCTGGACCCGGGCATCGACGACGCCCGGATGGACGCCTGGCCCGTCCCGGTGCCCCAGGAGGTCCGGGCCCTGCTGCGCTCGGTCGGCGGGGTGCGCATCACCACCAACCGCTCCGCCGTGAACGGCCACGAGTCCCACGACCACGTCGACCTCGACCACAGCTACAACCGCGGCCGGTACAGCAACGCCGACGTCAGCTGGTACCAGGAACACGCCGGCGGGGTGGGCACCCACTGGTTCGTCCACACCGACCACGGCGACGGCCACACCTACGTGGACGTCGACCCGTCGACCGGGGCGTGGGGCCCGGTATTCCAGTTCTGGGACGCCACCGACACCGACCGCGTTGCGCCCTCCCTGACCGCGTGGCTCGACCACCTGGCCGACTGCCTGGAGCGGGCCCTCGCTGCCAGCCCTGCCGCCGACACCATGGCCCCCGCCACCGCGGCCGACGTCGAGGCCTTCGGCCGGCGGTTCGGGGCACTGTGGCCCGACGGCGACGAGCCCAGGACGAGCGTCGAGGACGTTGCCGCGGCCCAGCTCCGCACGAGCGCGGACGACGTGCTGCGCGCGGCCGCCGACGGCCTGCCCGACGACGCCAGGCTGGCCGACCTGCGGTCCGTCACCGGCCGCGCCGCCGTCAACTTCTGGGCGGTCGGCACGACCTGCCGCTACGCCCGCCGGGCCAGCGGAGGAGTGCTGGTGGCCGTTCCCTGGGACGGCGAGTAGCCCGGGGAGCCCGAGAGGTGAAGCGACCAGGGGCCGGTGGCGCCACTGGCGCGGACATCGTCACCGGCGGGTGACAGGCGCCGCAGCCCTGACGGAGCGTCAGACTCCCACGGGCTCCCGATCGTCGGCGGTCGCCTCGGTGACACCCTCCTCCTGTCCGAAGTGGGCCACAGCGACGGCCGCGGCGACGGCGATGACGAAGCCGCCGACGGCGAGCCAGCCCAGGCCGCTGCGGGAGGCGTCGCCGAGCCACAGCACGCCGGCCGCGCCGGGGACGACGGTCTCGCCGATCACCAGGGCGGCGGTGGCACCGTTGACCGAGCCGATCTGCAGGGCCACGGGGTGCGCGTACATCCCGCCGATGACGTCGATGAGCACGGCGTACAGGGCGGGGTCGGCAAGCATCCGGCCCAGCTCGAGCGTGTCGACGCCGTTCAGGACGCGCACGCCGATGCCGAGCGCGCCGAACCCGAGACCGGAGAACAGACCCGCCACGATCGCGCCGCGCGAGCCCATCCGGCGCACCAGGAGGCTTCCGCCGACGATCAGGAGGGTGGTGGCGATCAGCAGCCACCAGTGGAAGGCCAGCACCGCATGGTGTCCGCCCTGCGGTCCGGAAGCTGCGGCGAGCAGGACGAGCGCCGCGCACAGCACGGCGATCGAAGCCCATTCGGGGCGTCGCAGACGGATGCCGAGCAGTCTGATGGAGATTACGGCGGTGACGACCAGGTTGGCGCTGGTGACGGTCTGGGAGAGGAAGAGCGGCAGCATCCGGGCGGCCAGCGCGCCGAGTGCGAAGCCGACGACATCCAGGGCGGTACCGAGGAGGAACTCCCAGGTGCGCGCCGCCCGGCCGGTGGAAGCCAGGGTGGGGCCACCGTGTTCGGTGAGCTGCCCGGGGTCGGCTCCGGTGGCGGCCTCGCGGGCGGCGCGGCGGGACCCGACAGTTTGGAGGACGGAGCCGGTGCCGTAACAGGCGGACGCGGCGGCGGCGACGAGAAGTCCAGCTGTCACCGAATTTCTCCCAGGAAGGCCCGGTCTTCGGGTCGGGGAGGAATGGGTGCTGGCTCGGAGTCGCGAGGTGGCGGAGTTCTCTGTGCGTCTGCTCTGAGGTCTCTTGTTGTCGGTGGGGTTCGGTAGGTTGCCTGGCATGACGTCACGGCAGGTTCCGGAGGACGCCGGGCATGCCCGGTGGACGTTTCGCCTGCGCGTGTCCAAGTCCGCCTTGGTGCTGCTGGAAGCGGAGTGGGGCCGGAGCCGGTGGCTGTGGAACGAATGCGTGGCGATGTCGCGCAGGGTCCACGTTCACAACCGGGCGAGCCCGGAGAACAAGCACACCTGTGGACCGGCCGACCTGGACAAGCTGCTGACCGAGGCCCGGGGCGCGATGGCATGGCTGCGCGAAGGGGCGTCGGTACCGCAGCAGCAGACGATCCGGGACTTCGCCAAGTCCCGCGCGAAGGCGCTCAAGGACATCAAGGCGAAGCTGCCGGCCGAGCAGCGCGCCGGACTGCCGGGGCCGAAGCGGAAGCGGGATGCGCGTGTGTCGCTGAACTACACGCGACGGGGTTTTCGGATCAAGGACGGCCGGCTGCACCTCGCGGGCGGAGCCGTCCTTACGGTCGTCTGGTCCCGCGACCTTCCCACCGATCCGTCCTCGGTCCGCGTATACCAGGACTCCACCGGGGACTGGTACTGCTCGTTCGTCGTCTGGGTCGAGCCCGAGCCGTTGCCGGCGACCGGTGCGGTGATCGGCATCGACTGGGGAGTCAAGGAGATCGCCACCACCACCAGCGACGGCCACGATCTTCCCCATCCGCAGCACGGCCGCACCGCCTCCCAAAAGCTGGCGCACTACCAGCGGCAGATGGCCCGCCGCCGGCAGCCGAAGGGCAAGGCGCAGACGAAGGGCTACCGCAAGGCCCAGCAGCAGGCCGCCAAACTGTCCAAGAAGATCGCCCGGCAGCGGACCGACACCGCCCGCAAGTGGGCCAAGCAAGTCGTCCGCGACCACGACGCCCTGGCCCTGGAGGACTTCAGGCCGAGGTTCCTCGCCAAGACCACCATGGCCCGCAAGGCCGCCGACGCCGCGATCGGCGCGACCAAGACGGCATTGATCGAGATGGGCCGCAAGCACGGCCGCGCCGTCCACCTGGTCCATCCCGCGCACACCACGATGGACTGCGCGTACTGCGGTGTGAGAGCCAAGCACCGCCTCCCCCTCTCCGAGAGGATCTATTCGTGCACCGCGTGCGGAGCCGTGTCCCCCAGGGACAAGAACTCCGCCCGCGTGATGCTCGTCCGGGCTGGTCTCAACCCGGCTGGCGCTGATCGTGGAAGCCCGCACCGTCCGACGGACGTTGCGGCAGCGTGAGCCAGGAATCCCCATCCCTTCAGGACGGGGAGGATGTCAAGTCTCCGCCCGATGGCACGGCGCCCGCTTGTATGGCCGCGCCGGCCGTTGTGGCCGGCCGGCGCGGTGGTGTGTGGTGGGATTGCTGGGTTGTGGTCAGCGGCTGGTGCCGCCGAGCAGGG
>NZ_JBFBJY010000121.1:0-15747 GCF_040702125.1 Kitasatospora sp. NPDC085895
CCACTGGCCCCACTGGTAGGCCAGCACCCAGATGTTCTTGGGCGCGAAGTAGAACAGCGTGGGCGCCACCGCGGCCTGGCCCATCCCGCTCTGCCCGGCGGACGCCATGTCCGACCAGTTGGTGAACGGGCTGAACATCATCGACCCGTACGACGAGCCGTTGACGTTGGACGCGTAGACCAGGTGCTTGCCGTTGTACACCACGTTCGTGAAGTCCTTCACCGCCGCCCACCCGTTCGCCGGCTGCGCGAGCGCCCCGGTCGAGGTCCAGCGGTACGTCGAGGGGAGGGCGCACGTCCCGGTCGGGGGAGTGGTCGGGGTGGACGACAGGCCGGCCCACTGTTGGTTGGTGCGGCCGTTGCACGTCCAGATCTCCACGGCGGTGCCGTTGGCCGTGCCCGAGCCGGTGACGTCCAGGCACAGCCCGGACTCGACGCCGACGATCGTGCCGTCGGCGTTGACCTTCCACTGCTGGTTCGCGCCGCCGCTGCAGGTCCAGATCTGCACCCGGGCACCGGCCGTCGTGGCGTGGCCAGGAACATCCAGGCACTTGTTGCCGTAGACGGTCAGCTGGCCGCTGTCGGTCGCCGTCCAGAGCTGGTTGGCGCCGTTCCAGCAGTCGTAGATCTGCACCGATGCGCCGTCGCTCTGGCTGGCGTTCGCCACGTCGAGACACCGGCCGGACCCCACGCCGCGCAGGGTGCCGGTGGTGGCCGCCTGGGCCGGGTCGGCGACGAGCATCGTCGTCAAGGCCGCCACGGCCGCAAGCAGTGCTGTGAACAGCACGGTCAGCCGACGGCGGCTGGAACGTCGTCTGCGCACGGAAACCTCCTGTGAGTACGGATATCTGCCACACGGCTTCTGTTAGCGCTCACATGCGCGGCCGCCGTGAGCGCGGGCACGCCAATGCACGTCAGTGCCCTGGGTGGTGTCGGGTTTCGTGGTCCTCATCGGGTGGCTGCGGCGACATCGCCCCAGTGGCTGGGCTCACCCGAGGTTCCAGTGCTGGTTGGCGCCGCCATCGGCGTCCCGGACCTGCATCCTTGTCCCGTTGGCGGTCTTGCCTCCGGGTTGGTCCAGGACGCGGCCGCCGGCGATGTCGGTGAGGGTGAAGGAGCCGTCGCTGTTCTGGCCGGCGCGCCACTGCCGGTTGGCGGCGCCGCCGGCGTCCCGTGCCTGGAGGGCGGTGCCGTTGCGGAGGCGGGTTGTTCCGTTGAGCCATGGCATGACGGATCGTTCTCCTTGGGTGGGGATGCCGCGCCGCCGGGAGAGGATGGAGGTGCCGGCGGTCGTGCGGGCACGCGTGTTCCGCCGGGTGGCGCGCAAAGTGGGTGGGAGGGGCTCAGGGGGAGAAGGTGGGCGCCGGACCTCCGAGCACTCCTGTTAGCGTTAACAATTTTTCTGCAACGCAAGCCTCTCCAAGCTTGCCTCGGTGAAATCTGCATCAGGCGTTGCGAGTTGTCAATACTCCGCGCAGCAGTCCACCCGAAGCCGGGGCGACCGCCCGACGGCCGGGACCGTCGTGGGGCGCCAGGTCGTCGGAGGCTGCCGGTCCCGCCCTCCGTGTCTTCGCTGCGCGGTAGTTGACGCCGATGACCGACTGGCACGAGTATCGTTGGCGTTTCATCCGTGGTGGCGCCGGAACCTTCTCACGCTCATGCAGTCGACGGAGAGGTCCCATGCCCCGATCCCGCTCGTTCGTGTCCAGTTTGATCGGCGTCATCGCCGCGGTCGGCCTCGCGGTCGCCCTGAGCCTGCAGACGGCCCCACGGGCCGTCGCCGCCTCGCTCACCCAGATCACGAACTTCGGCACCAACCCGACCGGCCTGCTCATGCACGTGTACGTGCCGACCGGCGTCAAACCCAACCCGCCGATCCTGCTGGCCCTCCACGGCTGCCAGGGCACGGGCCCCTACATGTACTCGAGCACCGACTTCGCCTCGCTTGCCGACCGGTACGGGTTCCTGGTCATCTATCCCTCGACGAACCCCAGCGGCAGCTGCTGGGACGTCTCCTCGGACCAGGCACTGACCCGCAACGGCGGCAGCGACCCGGTCGGGCTGATGTCGATGATCACCTACGCGGAGCAGCACTACGGCGGCAACGCCAACGCCGTCTACGTCACCGGAGAGTCCTCGGGCGGCATGATGACCAACGTCATGCTCGCCGACTACCCCGACGTGTTCAAGGCCGGCGCGGCCTTCATGGGAGTGCCTTACCACTGCTTCGCCGCCGGAACGGCACGCGGCTGGAACTCGGCCTGTGCTCAAGGCCGGGTGTCCATGACCCCGCAGCAGTGGGGCGGCCTGGTGCGTAACACGGCCCACCCCGGCTACACAGGTCCGCGGCCGCGCGTGCAGCTCTGGCACGGGACCGCCGACACCATCCTGAACTACAACAACTTCGGTGAAGAGATCAAGCAGTGGACCGACGTCCTCGGCGTGAGCCGGACGCCGTCGGCCACCGACACCCCCGCCTCCGGCTGGACCCGGACCCGGTACGACAACAGCGCCGGCGCCACCCAGGTCGAGGCGTACAGCATCGCCGGCGCCGGACACCAACTGCCGGTCCAGGGGGCGGGGATGGCCGCCAACGCGGTTCACTTCATGGGACTGGACGCGGCCTCCTCCGGGAGCAGGACAGGCGCACTGCGTGCGGTGGCCGCAGGCAAGTGCCTGACCGACCCGAGCACGACGGCGGGAACCCAGCAGCAGATCTCTGCCTGCAACGGCGGCGCGAACCAGACCTGGACCCGAACAGCGTCGAACCAGCTGACCGTGACCGTGGGCGGCAGCACGCTGTGCCTGGACGCCAGCGCCAAGGGAACCACCAACGGCACCAAGGTCATCGTCTGGTCCTGCAACGGGCAGCCCAACCAGCAGTGGCAGGTCAACCCGAACGGGACCGTCACCGGCGTGCAGTCGGGACTCTGCCTGGACGTGGCCGGGCTGGGGACCACCGACGGCACCCCTGTCCAGCTGTGGAGCTGCAGCGGCGGCACGAACCAGCAGTGGGCGATGGGGTGACGCATCGGCCGGCCCGCAGGACGCCCACAGGGGGCACCTGTGCGGGTGGGCCAGTGGGAGGGCAAACTCCGCCTACAAAACGACGACGCCGTAAGCGCCTGGTTCGCCTCCGACGAGCGCCATGCCCTCGTCCTCGTCCAGGGCCGATTCGCCGCGGTGACGGTGGTCGACATGGACGGCCCGTTCCTGCTCGTCCACGGCGTCGGGCCCCGCCCTTCTGACACCCGACGGCGACGGGCCTCCTCGCGTGCGCGCACAGGCGCCCCTACGCGTTGGAGGCTGGCGCGGATGCGTATTCGCTTGCGGAATTCGCCACTGGCGCCGGTTGCGGAGCCCGGCTCCGACCAGGAGCTGGCTAGGGTCGTCCCGTAATTGATCTCCGACGGATCGGTCGGGGGGATCTGCTTATGGGTGGGCCCCGCCTACGCGGCCTGGATCAGGTTGTGCAGACGGGCGACGCCGAGCACGGCGTGGTGGACGCCGTCGCCCTTGAGGCGGCAGTCCCGGAGGATCTTCCAGGTCTTCATCCGGGCGAATACGTGCTCGACGCGGGCGCGGACCTGCTTGTGTTCACGGTTGTGCTCGGTCTGCCACTCGGTGAGTTCGCCGCCCTTGGAGCGTCGGTGCGGGATGACCAGGCCGGTGCCCGGATAGCCGCCGTCGGCGATGGTCGTCGTTCGGCCGACGGCGGCCTTCGCGCCGGACTCCTCCCATGCCTTGCAGTCGTTCCGGTTGCCCGGCAGGGGCTTGCCGACAGCGACGACCAGCCGGGTGTGGGCGTCGATGACGACCTGGTGGTTGGTGGAGTACCGGTAGTTCTTCGACTGCGCGGCGATCGTGTGGTCGCGGGTGGGGACCAGGGTGCCGTCGACGATCAGGACGGTGTCCTTGCGGAACCGGCGCCGGGGATTGAGCGTGAGCAGGGGCCCGACGTGGTCGATGATCCGGCCGGCCGCCGACTTGGACACCCCGAACAGCGGCGCGAGCTGCCGCAGTGTCAGGTTCGTGCGCCAGTAGGCGGCGACCAGCAGAACCCGGTCCTCCAGCGGCAGGCTCCACGGGCGACCTCGGCGCACCGTGTCGGCGCCCTCGCAGCGGAGCATCGTGACCAGCTTCTGGAAGTCGCGCGGGCCCAGCCCGGTGAACGGGCCGATCCAGGACGGCTCCGGCGCCGTGATCACTCTTGCCATCACAAGATCATCTCATCTGCGTGTGAGACAGTCACCGAGCCAGTCGGCTTGCTCAGCACGATCGATACTGCCGTCGCCCTCCACCATGTAGATCAGCGCCGCAGCGAAGCTCGGGCCCAGGGACCACAGGACGTTCGGTCCCACGGCGACGACACGTCCGCTGGCCGCGATGTAGGACCTGAATTGGACCGACCACATGCCCAAGGGGCTGTAATTCTCCGCATGCCGATGCGTCAGCGCGGCCGCTTCCGCAGCGGTGTCGATGCAGGCGTCCACGGGGTCTATGCGCAGTGAAGAGGCGGGGACCCGGGTCGGGCCGCTCTTGATCGTCAGCATCCCGAACTCTGCCCAGGCTCCGGCAGCCGCATCGTTGAGGCTGAACCCGGCCTCTGTCAGCTGCCGTGTCCACCCCTCAGTAGCGATCCGGCGACCCGCCCACCATCCGGCAAGGTTCAACGCGTCCAGCACTGTCGTACCGCAACCCTTCCACGACCCACTGATGCGTTCTATGGACGCGCTCCTCCTGCTCCGCCAAGTCTGCCAACACGAGTCTGCCGCACATCTCGGCCAGCAGGTAGGGCATTGATCGCAGCCGACGCGGAGATCATTTGTGGGACAAGTCTTAGAAGTCATCTCATTTGGTCTTGTAGGCTGCTCGCGTGACGATTGTGGAGCGCCTGGTGCCGGACGAGTTGTGGGAGCTGTTCCAGCGGGTGGTGCCGGCGGCGCCCACCCGTCCGCAGGGCGGCGGCCGCCGACGTTACGGGGACCGGGAGGTGCTGGCCGCGATCGTGTTCGTCACCACGTCCGGGTGTACGTGGGCCCAGCTCCCGCCGTGTTTTGGGCCGTCCGGGCCGACCGCGCACCGCCGGTTCGCGGAGTGGACCGCGGCCCGGGTGTGGGCGAAGCTCTACCGCCTGGTGCTGGACGAACTCGGCGCCCGGGGCGAGCTGGACTGGTCCCGCTGCGCGGTCGACTCGGTGAACATGCGGGCCACGAAAAGGGGGGCCTGACGGGTCCGAATCCTGTTGATCGGGGCAAGTTCGGGTCGAAGATCCACTTGCTTACCGAACGTACCGGTCTGCCCCTCTCGCTTGCGATCTCCGGCGCCAACCTGCACGACAGCCAGGCCCTAGTCCCGCTCCTCGAGGCGATCCCGCCGATCCGCTCCCGCCGCGGACCGCGGCGCCGCCGGCCCGGCAAGCTCCATGGCGACAAAGCCTACGATCACCGCTTCATTCGCTCCTACCTGCGGCGACGGCAGATCGCACACCGCATCGCCCGCCGCGGCATCGAGTCCTCCAGCCGCCTCGGCCGGCACCGCTGGGTCATCGAGCGGACCGTCGCCTGGCTCGGCGGCTTCCGCCGACTCCACCGCCGCTACGAACGCAAAGCCGACCACTTCGCTGCCTTCGCCACCATCGCCGCCGCCCTCATCTGTCACCGCAGGCTTCTCGCCCAAATGAGATGACTTCTTAGCCAAGACGCCCGGCGGCCGGTGGCCGGCCGCGGTGTGGCTCCGGGGCCGGGCGTCTGATGACCTCGTCCGCCCCGGCCCCAGGGGTCGCGCGCCCAGGCAATGGCGAAACGGGCGCGCTCGGATCCTCCACTGAGCTGGCCGCGACGGACATCGGGGCCAGCTGGAGCTGGTACGCCGCCGGAGACCACCAGCGCCGACCACTCCCCGGGTGCGCCGGCGGGAATACGAGCGCCGAGCCTGACGGCTCGGCTGGTTGCGTTCGCTCCCGGCCTGTCAGGTCGGCCGGTTGTTCGCCGGTCTGGTCTGAGGGCTGCCCGGATCGGGAGCGTCCAGCGGCCAGGCGGGGTGGGCGAGCTGGTGGCGCAGGGTGTCGAGCCGGGCGAGGTGGTGGTCGAGGGCGGCGTTGATGGTACTCGTGGTGGCGGCCACTCGCGCTTCGAGGTCGTGGATCCGCTCCAGGAGGTCTTGCCAGCGTCTTTCGGCGGCGGGGACAGGGTCAGGCGCGGCGTCGGTTGCTGTCATCGCGGAGCTGGGTGGTGTGGCGGGTGAGGGCGTCGAGGCGGGTGGCGAGGTCGCCATGGCTGGTGCCGAGGTGGGGGCGGATGGCGGCGAGGGGCGCGATGAGGTCGGCGGGGTCGGTGGTGCCGAGGGCGGCGGTCAGGGCGGCCTGGGCGGGACGGGCGCCGGGGGCGAGTGCGGTCGTGGTGATCTGGGCGGCGAGGACTCGCAGTTCGGCGGCGTTGTCGCGGGCCCAGACGGTGACCGTTCGGTCGGCGGCCCGCCGGTCGCGGACGGCCTTGACGCGTTCCGCACCGGTACCGGCCTGAATCGTGCGACCGGCGGGCTTGAGCCGCAGGTAGCGGTTCTCGGCGGCCTGGCGGCTGGCCACGCCCATGGGCTGGGCGAGGTCGGCCCAGGTGGCGCCGGCCTGCCGGGCGCTCTCCACCAGGCCGGCTTCCCAGCCGGCGAGCTCGGTGCGCAGCTCGCGCAGCAGCACCAGGGCGGCCAGGGCCTGCTCGGGGCCTTCCTGCGTATCGGGGGCGATCGTGGGCTGGGGCGCGGGGTTCTGGGCCGTGCGGACGGCGTCGTCTATGGCGGCCAGCGCCGCCGCGGCCGCCAGGAACGAGACGGGCTCGACCGGCCGGGGAGCATCGGCGGCGGATCTGCGGGACTTCTCGCTCATGCAGTCACTCTATAGACGACACAACAACTTGTCATCGGATGGATGACGCGCTAGAAAGGTGTCAGGTGAAGCGCACTGGCACCCATTGATCCATGGAGGTGTTTCGCGATGCTGCTGCGCACTGACCCGTTCCGCGAGCTGGACCGGCTGACCCAGCAGTTCCTGGGCAACACGGGCACGTGGTCGCGTCCGACGCCGATGCCGTTGGACGCCTACCGTGACGGCGACGAGTACGTGATCTGCTTCGACCTGCCGGGGGTCGACCCGGAGGCGATCGACATCGATGTCGAGCGGAACATGGTGACCGTGAAGGCCGAGCGCCGCCCGCGCCGGGAAGGCGAGGGCATCAAGTGGGAGCTGTCCGAGCGCCCGCTCGGCGTCTTCTCCCGCCAGGTGATGCTGTCCGACACCCTCGACCCCGCGGGGATCACCGCCGACTACGACGCCGGCGTGCTGACCCTGAAGATCCCGGTCGCGGAGAAGGCCAAGCCCCGCAAGGTCGCGATCAGCCACAGCGGAAGCCGCAAGCAGATCCAGGCCTGACCAGCCCCCCGATGCCGTTCCGGCCGTCCCTGATCTCTCCCCCCTCGATCGAAGCGGTGGCCGGAACACCCCCGGCTGCCGGGCGGCCTACCCGCAGCGACGCGGAAATGCCATGAACGGCCAGAGCAACCAACCCATCGCAGTACCGACGGGCGACGAGATCGATCTCGACACCGCCCCTGCGCTGCGCCGTGCCCTGGCCGCCGCGCTCGAGTCGGACCGGGGGCGGTGCTCGATCTGTCGGAGGTGACGTTCATGGACAGCGCGGGCCCGGGCGCCCTTGTCCGGGCCCGCAACCAGGCCGACCGCAGCGGCAGGCGCTCGATCCTGCGCGGAACCAGCCGCTGCGTCGTCCGGCTGCTCAAGCGCACCGGTCTGCACCGGCGCTTGGCCGTCGAGCCCCGACCAGGCACGGTCGCGCCGGACCTTGGGACGGAGGGAGAACCGCGGCGACTCTTCGATGGGAGGGGTTCCTGGAAGAGGTCCGGGAGCGCGGTGAATACGACACGCCCAAGAGGCCGAGCGGGCCGCCCGGGTCGTCCTGGCCCTGCTCGGCGCCCACCTGGTCGGCAATGTGCGCGCCGAACTGGCCGCCCGCCTGCCCGAGACCCTCGCCCTGATCCTGCTCGACCCCTTGCAGGCAGCCGAGCCCCTCCGCCCCGAGCGGTTCGTGCGCGCGACCGCGGCCTGGATCGGGGGAGCCACCGAGACCACCGCGCTGTGGGACATCGGCGCTGTCCTGTCCACCGTGGCCGACGCGGCCGGCGACGACCTCACCGGACGCGTCCTGCTCCAGCTGCCGCCCGGCTACGACCTGCTGTTCGGCTGCCCGACCGCAGGGACACGACCCTGACCACCCTCGCGCCGCCGCCAGCCCGCGGCTGGCCGGCACCCGGAAGGCTTCACGGTGATGACCCGATACCGCCTCCTCCTCCAGCAGGTCCGCACCCTCGGCCGCTACACCTCCGACGAAGAAGCTGAACGCGTCCTGCATGCCGTTCTGACAGCCCTCGGCAGCCAGCTCGCCGGGGAGGAACGTTGCGACCTCGCTGCAGTCCTGCCCGAGCGCGCCCGCGCCACCTTCGCCAACCAGATCCCGCTGCCCCAGCCGGTCACCGCACCGACCTTCGTCGAAGCCGTCGCCCGCGCCCTGAACACCAGCCTCACCGGCGCCCGCTGGGACGTCTCCTCCGTCCTGGCCGCCCTCGCCGACCTGGCCGGCGACCGGCTCACCGACCGGCTCCTCGTCCGCCTGCCCCGCGGCTACGCGCTCCTGTTCGGCCGCGCCGACCTCGCCGTCGCGGCCTGACCCGGGACCGGGTGCCGGCCGTCACCGGCGCCGTGCACGAGCTCACCCCATCGGGCGGGCATCTGCCCCCTCGCCCCGGCCCGCCAGAGCGGGCGCGCATCCGCAGCGGCCACGACGCCAGGCGCGGGATCGACCCGAACGCCTGGTCGGACAGGTTCACGAGCCCGGTCGCAAGGGTCAGCTTCGCCTGCGGTTGCCGGATGGGCGCGTGGCGTCGAGGGCGTCGCGCAGGGCGTACAGGTCGGTGATGGTGGCACGTTCGGCGAAACGGGCCAGCAGTCGGCGGATGGTGCGGTCGTCGCCGTCGCGGACGGCTTCCGTGATCGCTTCGATCAGGGTCGCCTGTCCGTCCGGCGCGCTCTCCGGTGCTGCGGTTGCCAGGTCCTCCACATTCGCCTCCTGCGCGGGCTGCTTGTTCGCCGCCCTCTCGACAGCGGCTCGGCCGTGCCGCCGTCATGGCAGCGGAGGGTTACCTCACCCGAACCCCACCCAAAATCTATGCTCGCCGGAGTAGACATTGCTCGTGGGCGGGTCTAACGTTTCTCTCGTAGACAGCAGTCGGCGATACCGGCCAGACACGAACTGGCCGCATTTGTTGGACAGAAGTTCGGTCCGGCGGTGGAGTCCCGAAGCCAGGCACGTGCAGGACGGCGACGGGACTGACCGCCGGACCGGGCGGCCCGCGCCTTCAGGGGCCGCCAACAGCGGTACCGAGCAGTATGCAGTTCAGTCAGTGCAGTACCGGCAGTACGAATTGACAGGTCAGCACAGAGAACGAATGGAGGGTACAGGCGCCATCAGGATCGCCCGGCCTGTGAAGTATTCACCCGGGCGGACACCGCAGACCCCTACGCAAGGACGGTGGTTTCCGGTCACGCATACGCGATCCCCGCACGCTGCCTCCCCAGGGGCAGTGCGGAACCCAAGGACCGGCCCAGGCCGGTAGATGGTGTTGTTTCCCCTTCGGGGCCCCGGAGCCGATACGGCGCCGGGGCCCCTCGACGCGTTCTCCCGAGAACCAGAGAGGTGCAGTGACGACCACGACCAGCCCCGACACACCCGACAAACTCGACGACGACGACTACCCCGCCTACACCATGGGCCGCGCCGCCGAGATGACCGGCACCACCCCCGGCTTCCTACGAGCCCTCGGCGAACACCGCCTCATCAGCCCGCTACGCTCCGACGGCGGCCACCGCCGCTACTCCCGCTACCAACTGCGCATCGCCATGCGCGCCCGCGACCTCGTCGACCAGGGCACCCCCATCGAAGCCGCCTGCCGCATCATCATCCTCGAGGACCAACTCGAGGAAGCGCTGCGCCTCAACGAACAACTGCGCCGCTCCCAGCACAGCCAGGAGCCGCCCGCCGACACCTGACCCACCGGCCCCGGCCGGCGATCCTCCCGCGCAGGCACGTGTCCGCGGGGGGAAGGCCTGGCGAATGCCGCGGCGGGTCCACGCCACCACCGCACGGCGGCGCGGTGGCATCGCTTCCGCGCAGCGTTCCTCGGCGGGCCGGCCGTCCAACCGTCGGCCGCCGCGCTCCGGCCGGGGCAGTGCCCACCGGGCGGACAGGTGGCGGCGAAGAACGCGGTGCCGGTGCGGGGGGGGCAAGGCCGGCTGCGCCACCGGGTGCCTGGTGGAACGGGGGGAACTTCTTCGCGGCCGGGACGGTTCGGGTGGCCGGTCGGGGTGCCGCCACGCGGCACGGCGGGCGGGCGGACGTCCCGCCAGAAGCGGTTCCGGCCCGGGCACCAGGTGCCCCGGCTCGTCCTCGGGACGCGTCTCTCGTGTCGGGGTCGGTGGCGGCGGTCGGGGATCTGACCGGCCGGCAGAGCGTGTTCCTGGACGTGCCGCCTCGGCATGCCGTGCCCGTCGCCGCTGACCCGTGCTGGACGATGAGCCGGCGGCACGGGACGCGGTGACGGGCGCGAGGGCGCGAGGGCGCGAGGGCGCGGTGGCGCGGTGGCAGCTGTGCGGTGCATGCTGCGCAGGGCGGGCGGCGGATACCGGCCCGGGACGTCTGCGGGCGCAGACGGTGTCAGAGAGCGAGCAGGCCGATGACGTGACCGTCGTCGTCCACGACCGGCCAGGCGTCCAGGTCGCGGGAGCGCATCGCGGCGATTGCCGTGGTGAGGGGCATGTCGGGGGTGGCGAACGGGGCGCGGTCGAGGGCGACGTCGCGGACATGGGTGCGCTCGGTGTACCAGGACCGGGCTTGGAACGGGGCGAGGTGCAGGCGGGTCAGCAGCCCGGCACAGCGGCCGTCGTCGGCGCGGACGAGGAGGTGGTCGGTGCCTGAGCTGCGCAGGATGTCGATGGCGGCGTCGACCGTGGTGTCATCGCTGATCTGGAGTTCCGGTCGCTGCATCCGCTCACGGACGGTCGTGGTCGGCGGGTGGTTGAGGACGGTGGGCATGGGTGGCCTCCTGTGTGTCGTGCGCCGGGTTGGCGGTGGTCGGGGCTCGGTGTCGTCCTACTCGCCGCGGGGATTGGGCCGGGGTGGTGCGGGGCGGGATCCGTTGACAGGTCGCCTCGGCTCACGGGGGGCGGGGGAGTGGTGGTGGCTGCGGCCGGCGGCGGAAGCGGTTCGGTGTGGTCGTTCGGCGGAGGGCTCGGCGACCCGGACGGGTACGCCGGTGGGGACGCGGGCTCCGGTGATGCGGGCCAGCTCGTCGTCGCCGGAGAGAACTCGGGTGGTGACGGGGGTGATTCCGGCTGCGGTCGCGGTACGGGCCATGGCGCGGCGCTGCTTGGGCAGGACGAGGGTGACGACGGTGCCGGACGTGCCGGCGCGGGCTGTCCGGCCTCCCCGGTGCAGGTAGTCCTTGGGGTCGGTCGGCGGGGCGAGGTTGACGACCAGGTCGAGGCCCTCGACGTGGATGCCGCGGGCGGCGACGTTGGTGGCGATCAGCGCGGTCACCTGGCCGGTGCGGAACTGCTCCAGCGTGCGGACGCGCTCGGGCTGGGTCTTGTCCCCGTGCAGGGCCGCGGCTTTGACACCGGTGGCCAGCAGGTCGTCGACCAGGCGGTCCGCGCCGTGCTTGGTGTCGATGAACATGATCACCTTGCCGTCGCGGGCGGCGATGTGGGCGATCGTGGCGCTCTTGTCGGCGTTCTGGATGTGCAACACGTGGTGTTCCAGCGTGGTGACCGCGGCTACCGACGGGTCCACCGAGTGGGTGATCGGGTCATTGAGGAACCGCTGCACCAAGCGGTCGACGCTGCGGTCCAGGGTGGCGGAGAACAGCAGGGTCTGGGCATCCGGGGCCACCTGTTCGAGCAGCTCGGTGACCTGGGGCAGAAAGCCCATGTCGGCCATCTGGTCGGCCTCGTCGAGCACCGTGACGGCGACCTCGTCGAGCCGGCAGTCGCCGCGGTGAACGAGGTCCTGCAGCCTGCCCGGGGTCGCCACGACGACCTCGGCGCCGTGGCCGAGTCGCTGGGACTGGCGGCCGATCGATGTCCCTCCGACCACGGTGGCCGTCCGCAGGCGGACCGCCTGGGCGTAGGGTGCGAGTGCCTCCCTGACCTGGTGCGCGAGCTCACGCGTGGGGACCAGCACCAGGGCGAGTGGGCGGTGGGGCCGGGCTCGGGTTCCGGCGAGTCGGGCCAGGACGGCCAGACCGAAGGCGATGGTCTTGCCGGAGCCGGTGCGGCCCCGCCCCAGCACGTCGCGACCCGCCAGCGCGTCGGGCAGCGTCGCGGCCTGGACGGGGAACGGCACGGTGAGGCCCTGACGGGTCAGCACCGACAGCAGGGACGCGGGCAGGCCCAGTTCGTCGAAGGACGCGGCCGCCCCGGGCAGTGCCGGGCGGCCGGTGAGGGCCGGGGGATTCTTCGGAGGGATGTCCTGCCGGCCGCCCCGATCCGTTGAGTGCCGGCCGCCGACCGACTGGACACCGTGGAAGCCGTTGTGCGGCAGGCCCGTGGTGCTCGGCGGGGAGGGGCGCGGGAAGCGGTTCATGAGGAAGCCTTCTGCTGGGCGGCGCGCCACGAAGAGGGCGTCGGGGCGCAGGCGCGCCGTCGAAGACCCCAAGGCAACAGGCCGGAACTGTGGCGAGGGACGTGCAGGCGTGCGGTGCGGCGCCCAGGACGCGGGAGCGGGATCCCACCAGTGCATTGCGGAGGGTGGACGCGGACCGAGGGGCCGCACCCGCGGGTATCGGGCGTCGGCCGCGGACCGAAGGCGCGAACGCCCGGCGGCGCAATGCCGAGGGGCCCGCACCGGGCATGAACGCGGTGCGGGCCCCTCGCTGCTGGGCGGGTGCCGTGGCAGAAGAACTACAGCGGACGAATGTTCTCGGCCTGCGGGCCCTTCTGGCCTGCCGTGACATCGAACTCGACCTTCTGGCCCTCGAGCAGCTCACGGAAGCCGTTGGCGTTGATGTTCGAGTAGTGGGCGAAGACGTCCGGGCCGCCACCCTCCTGCTCGATGAAGCCGAAGCCCTTCTCCGCGTTGAACCACTTCACAGTGCCATTAGCCATAAAGAAATCTCCTAAAAAGGGCTGTTCGGAACCCGCACAACGCGGACACCGAGTCGCCGCGGAGCGCCCACCCGAAAGATCCGGGAAACAAAAATGCGCCTGCGATACATCAGCAGGCGCACACAAAGTTCATGGGAACCACTACTGCAACTAAAACAACAGTAGCAGATGCATGCTCGTCACGGGTGAATAGTTCACCCCCCGATTCCGTGGAGGCCTCCCCGTAGCCCCCGGCCCCAGCCTGTAGGATCTGTCAACCAGCATACACGGAGCGGCAGTTGATTCCAGAGCTGCGGCCTCGCCAGTGCTGAAAATTCTTCGCAACGGGCACCCGTCGACAGGGCGCGGCGCCTCCACGTCCGCCACGACGCCCTGTAGCGACGGAACACCGAACCCGCACCCGCCCCAGAACGCGGTGTTTCAGGGGCGAGCCCCGGACCTGAATGCTTCCCGGCAGGTCACCCGCTCGTGCGTTCCGGTGCATACTCGAGGGAATGACTGAATACGCAGCCCGCCGCCCCCTGCCCACCAGCCCCTTCAAGGCCCGGACGCAGGCACCGTCCAAGCGGTTCGCCGTCGGCGACCGCGTCAGCCACGACACATACGGCCTCGGTCGCGTCATCAGCGTCGAAGGCGACAGCGACATCGCAGCCCTCGTCGACTTCGGGCCCCACCAAAAGCGGATCACCCCTCCCTACGCCCCCATGCACAAACTCTGACCACATCCCGTCCACCGAAGTGGTCAACGACCACTCGGCCACCGGCGGACCCTGTCGAGTGGCAGGCGACCGGGAACGTACTCGGGAAGGGGCCGCTCGGTGACAGGAGGCAACACCCGCTGGTCCCGTCGCGGCTACGCTCCCGCGGAGGCCTCGCCGGCGTTCCCGGCTTGCTGGAGCGCCTTGGAGGGCTTCGCGGGTGCGGACCTCCGCTCGACGCCGGACGGCAGGGCGAGCACGAAGGCGCGGGCGGTTGCGGGAGGTTCCACCTGCTTGAAGCGGCCCGCGATCCGGGCCATGGCTTGGTCGAGCGCCGCCCGCCACCGGGCGGCGTCTGTGCTGTGACCCACGGTCACCGCATGATCAGCAGTCCACACGACCCTTGATGATCACGCGGTGGCCATTGCCGTTCTCACCTGACTCTGACGCAAGATCGCTAATAGGTCATCTCATGTGACCGGTCTGCGATGGCAGATGAGGGCGGCGGCGACGGTGGCGAAGGCTGCGAGGTGGTCGGCCTTGCGTTCGTGGCGGCGGTGGAGTCGGCGGAAGCCGCCGAGCCGGGCGACGGTCCGCTCGATGGCCCAGCGGTGTCGTCCGAGGCGGGGCGAGGACTCGATGCCGCGGCGGGTGATGCGGTGGGTGATCTGCCGTCGCCGCAGGTAGGAGCGGATGACGCGGTGGCCGTAGGCTTTGCCGCCGCGGAGCGTGGCAGGTCTGCGGCGCCGGGGGCCACAGCGGGAGCAGATCGGCGGGATCGCCTCGACGAGCGGGACCAGGGACTGGCTGTCGTGCAGGTTGGCGCCGGAGATCGCGAGCGAGACGGGCAGAGCGGTGCGTTCGGTGAGCACGTGGATCTTCGACCCGGACGTGCCCCGATCGACAGGATTCGGACCGTCGGGTCCCTTTTCGCGGCCCGCAGTTCACCGAGTCCACCGCGCACCTCGACCAGTCCAGCTCGCCGCGCGAGCCGAGTTCGCCCGGCAGCTGGTAGAGCTTCGCCCACACCCGGGCTGCGGCCCGCTCGGCGAACCGGCGGTGCGCGGTCGGCCCGGACGGACCGAAACACACGGCGGCGGCTGGGCCCAGGTGCCCCCCCGAGGTGGCCACGAACACGATTGCGGCCAACGCCTCCTGGTTCCCGTGGCGCCGACGGCCACCACCCTGCGGCCGCGTCGGCGCCGCCGGCACCACCCGCTGACCTGCCCGGCGAGCTACACGGTGGCCAACAAGGCCGGGACGCGGGCCGGGCAGGACGCGAGAACGGGACGCCTGCAGTCAGATCTCCATCATCAGGGCGCGCAGAGGGCGTACGCGGTCACACCCTCCGCACCGGCGACCTGCCAGCCAGTGGCGGGCGAGCCGCCCTGCGGTCCGCTGAGGGTCACCGAGCCTTGCGCGCCTGCGAATCCGCCGCCCACCGCGAACGTGCCCACAGGACATGAGGCGATTGCGCTTCCGTCGCTCGACCCGTCATCCGCATCGGCGGCGGTCACGACCAGGCTCTGCGCACCGGAGGCCGGACCCTGGGCGCCGACACTGCCCTGCACGCCCTGGACGCCCTGCGGGCCCTGAGCTCCGGTCACGCCCTGCGGCCCCTGCGGGCCCTGGGTGCCGGTGTCACCCTGGACGCCCTGCGGGCCCTGGGCGCCGGTGTCGCCCTGGACGCCCTGCGGGCCCTGGGCGCCGATGTCACCCTGCGGGCCCTGGGTGCCGGTGTCGCCCTGGACGCCCTGCGGGCCCTGGGCGCCGATGTCACCCTGCGGGCCCTGGGTGCCGGTGTCGCCCTGGACGCCCTGCGGGCCCT